>JAYTWB010000230.1:0-5449 GCA_043743655.1 Cyanobacteriota bacterium
TCCTAGCCTCTAGATCACTACCCGCGTTGCCTGGTGGGAGTGGTAAGTTTATTTGATGATTAGATTCACTAAAGTTCGCACGGCGAAACCAGTGCCGCCAGCATTGTTATAGCCAGACTCGCGCTCAGTCCAGACTGGTCCCGCCACATCGAGATGCGCCCATGCAGGTGTGGTTTTGACAAATTGCTTTAAAAACATCGCCGCCGCGATCGCTCCACCAGCTCTTGTGCCTGTATTTTTAAAATCGGCAACAACCGACTTAAACTGCTCGAAGTACTTCTCTTCCAGCGGCATCCGCCAGATTTTTTCACCCGCATCTTTAGCGGCTAGAGCGATCGCTTCAGCTAGATTCTCATCGATTGACCACATTCCTGCAATATCTTCCCCGAGAGCCACCACACAAGCACCTGTTAGTGTGGCAAGGTCAACGATCGTATCGACACCCAGCTTGTCAGCATAGACTAGGGCATCGGCAAGAGTTAGGCGACCTTCAGCATCGGTGTTATTCACCTCGATCGTTTTGCCATTAGAAGCCGTAAGAATGTCGCCTGGGCGCATCGCCTTACTACTGATCATGTTTTCGCAAGCCGCGACAATGAAATGTACTTCGATGTCTGTGGGTTGGAGATGGGCGATCGCTTTTGCAGCACCGAGCGCCGCCGCCGCGCCACCCATATCAGTTTTCATTAGTTCAATGCTGCATCCTGCGCCTGTTTTGATATTTAAGCCGCCAGAGTCAAAGGTCAATCCTTTGCCAATTATCGCTAACTTACGCTGGGGTGTGCCGTTGCTGTAAGTGAGATGAATAAACTTGGGGGGAATATCTGAAGCCAGCGACACTGCTAGAAATGCACCCATGCCTAGAGATTCGCACTCTGCTTTTTCGAGAATTTTGGCAGTAAAATAATTTGACTCGGCAGCGATCGCTATAGCTGTTTCCGCAAGAGTAATCGGCGTAACGATATTTGCAGGAGCTGATACTAACTCTCTCGCTAAAATTACCCCATCGATAATCTGCTGTGCTTTCGCGATCGCGCCACTAGCCAATTCAGGATTAGTTTCCAAAATCTCGACTTGTTCCAACAAAAATGGCTGGTTGTCTTTAGATTTAAAGCGCTTGTCTTGATGCGCTGCTAACAACACACCTTCAGCGATCGCTTGAGCCGTCAAGTCGATGTTTTGGTCGATATTTTGATTGCGGACAGGAAAAGCGATCGCTAACTTTTTCACCTTTTGTTTATTTGCCCAACGGGTGGCGGCGGCAGCAGCTTTGCGCCAATCATCAGGATTCGCTTTAGTCGGATCACCCAGTCCAATTAAAATCACTTTACGGATCGCATAGTCTATTCCCACTCGACCACTGACCGATGTGCCAATTGCCCCCGTAAACTCTGATTCAATGACCAAATCGCTCAAAGTACAGCCTAAAACGTTAATATCTAAGCTTTTTAGTGGTTCAGATAGCTCTAGACATTTAGGATTTTGATTTGCTGTTTGATCGTTATTAGCCGCCTTAGGATTAGCAAAAACAGCGATCGCCAGAGCATCCCCACGCCACGCCTGAGGCTCTGTTACCGATGCAAGAATATTCATTAAGATATTTTTTGTCTAGATTTTGTTAAGTCTTATATTTATATCACAAGTATTTGTCATCGCTATTTGAAAGCTAGACAGCAAAAGGAATGCAAACTATTTCTGTTAATCTTTGAGGCTATTAATTGCTGTATATTGAAATTTGTAGAGTGTCCAAACATATTTTTCGCATTTCTACCCGATTGATTTCCACCCGATTGGATGATGATTGTGACTTACTAGCTATCAGAAGATGCTGCAAGTAAGATATGTTTGTTGACTAATGTTTTTGTTGACTGATGTTGTAGACGTGAAGAGTGATGGACTGAACTATGCGAATTTCTTCCAGTTGGTTGATGCTTGGTGCGAGCTTATCGCTTCTGATTCCAGCTTGGACAGCCAATGCTCAAGAATTTACAAGTGTTTTACGCCCGATCACGAAGGTTGTGTTAGAACCCGATCTCAAACCAATAATTACTCCACAGCTTATTGCCCAATCGACTGAACCTGCGAGGATTATTCCCAGTGCCGCCGCCTCTAACGCAGGTCAGCTTGATCCCGAACAAACTCTGGTAGTGCCAACTACACCTAGTCAAGTCAAACTAGAGAACACCAAATCCGTTACCCTTGAAGAAGTTGTAGATTTAGTTGAGAAAACAAACTCTGACTGGATTCAAGCCAGAATTGCCATAGACCGCGCTCGAGCAGCCTTAGCAGAAGCAGAAGCAGGGCGATCGCCCACAGTTACAGGATCACTTCAATATACTTACAATGATTCTGCTCAATCTCGGCTAAATAATATCAACAATGCATCCGCAACTCCCACCGCACGAAACACAATCAGCAATCCCATCTCAGCCAGTGTTGGGGTTGACTACAACATCTTCGACTCAGGTCTTAATGATTCTCTAATCCGTGTTGCTACCAATAACTTGAGAATTGCCGAGTCTAACCTTAATCAAGCTAGACAATCACTGCGTTTAGGTATCGTAACTGCATATTACAATCTCCAAAATGCGGATGAAACCATCCGTATTCAACGCAAAGCTGTAGAGAATTCGGAAAGAAGCTTAAAAGATACTCAAGCTAGAGAACGGGCTGGTGTTGGTACCAAGTTTGATGTATTGCAATCCGATGTGTCACTGGCTAATACTAAGCAAGATTTACTCAATGCGGAAGCGACTCAATTAATCGCTAGACGTGAATTGTCGCGCCAACTCAACTTCCCGCCGACAGTAGAGCTTACAGCTGCTGATAAAATTGCGCCTGTATCTCTATGGAAGTTACCTCTAGAAGAATCAATTATCCTAGCGGTGCGAAATCGCGCTGAACTAGACATTCGCAAGTTAGAGCGTGAAGTTGCTCGCGATCGCGCTAACACATCGTTAGCAAGATTGGGACCACAAATTCGTGTATTTGCGAATGTCAATGCTGCTAATGATTTTACTTTTGGTGGTGGTATTGGTACGGGTTATCAACTTGGAACCGCCATAAATTGGAATCTTTACGATGGCGGCAAAGCTGCGGCTCAGGTAGATCAATTTAAAGCCGACCAAGCCACTGCCGAGAGTAAGTTTGAGCAAGCTGCTCGTCAAGCTCGCTATGATGTCGAATCAGCTTATATCAATCAGCGATCGCGCTTCCAACAAATCGCAACCGCAAATCTAGCTGTTAAAAATGCTGGAGAAGCATTGCGCCTCGCTCGTCTGCGCCTTGATAATGGTGTTGGCACTCAGCTTGAGGTGATCACCGCTGAGTCAGACCTCACTCGTGCTGATGTCAACCGCGTACAGGCAATCATCGGCTACAACCAACAACGCGCTAATCTTGAACGCGCTGTCAGTGGTCTGTAATAAACAAGAGGAGATAGCGCTTTGCGCTATCTCCTCTTGTTTTGATCTTGATCTTGATTAGACTTGATAAGCTTTGAGAATGCCTCTCAATTCGCCAGCGCGGAAACTTTTGGTATGTAAATCAACATAAAGTCCACCACTATTCAAGGCTTGCAGTTGCTCGTCAGTCAAAGTGAATTCACCGCTGACTCTGCCATTTAGACCATCGGACTCGGGTTGTATTTCTAAAGCATATTGGAAGGGACCATTTTCTTTAGCTGAGCCGCGATGAATG
This sequence comes from Cyanobacteriota bacterium, assembly GCA_043743655.1. Classification (GTDB taxonomy): domain Bacteria; phylum Cyanobacteriota; class Cyanobacteriia; order Pseudanabaenales; family Pseudanabaenaceae; genus Pseudanabaena. Next base: position 3,700 of record JAYTWB010000230.1, read on the forward strand.
TGGATGCCAGATGTGATTTTGGGGTTGGGTGGGCTAAGTGGATCGGTTGCGTAGTCGCGCAGAGGACTACTCAAACCGCGATAATCTCCGCGCACGATGAGGCGATTACCATTTAAGACGGCTCCAATTGCACCTGTCGATAGAGTTGAGACTGCATTAGGATAAACATCATCAGCTGACAAAATAGCAGAAAATCTTTTCAAATCGCCACTTTGGGCTAACTTAAAATCTCGGGCTAATAATACTGATTCGGCTTGTTCTTGATAATTAATCAATCTAGATTCATTGGACAACAACTGGGTGTCTGCAAGATTTATGGATTGGGAAGGTGCAGCCATATTGACCGCCAAGAAACAAGCAATGAAACCTAGAAACATTCCCATCAAAAGTCTTTGATATTTTTTCAGGTAGTTAGTCATTAATCCTTCCTTTTCTCAGTTTGAAATCTATGGCATAGGATATCGGAATTTGCCATACACTCCTAAAGTATACGCAGAGATTTAGGTTTAAATTCATTTTTCATAAAAAATAAACAAATCAAATAAATAAATCAACTAATGGCAAAAGTCACAAATATTCATCTATGGGTTCCTGAACTTTTCTGCTCTAAAGGGGGGATACAGGTTTTCTCAAGTTTTTTAATACAAGCGATTCATTCTCTATATCCCCATGCAAAGTTAAGTGTTTTACTCAAAAATGATTCGCTGATAGTTAGCCAAATAGTTAAGCAAGATGACGATCGCTTTCTAAATATTCAGACCAATGTTCAGGCAAATGTGCAAATTTACTGCTCTGGAAAAGTCAAATCGCCGTTTAGAACTATATTTTTTGGATTACGGCTACTTAGTTTAGCGATCGCCCAAAAGCCAAGTCTAGTCATTATGACCCATTTAAACTTTGCACCGATCGCCCTAATCTTACAAAAGCTAATTGGTACGAAATATATCGCGATCGCCCATGGAGTTGAAGCTTGGAATATTCAAAAGCCTTTACTCAAAAAATCATTACAGTCTGCGGATTTGATCCTTGCGGTTAGTAACTTTACGCGCGATCGCCTATGCCAAGAGCAAAATTTATTAGCAGATCAAGTGAGAGTTTTGCATAATACTTTTGATGCAAAAGCTTGGAAAATCGCTCCCAAACCGCAGCATTTACTAGAAAAATATGGCTTGAGTGCTGATCAAAAAATTATCCTCACTGTGTCGCGATTATCAGCATCTGAGCAGTACAAAGGCTACGATCGCTTACTAGAAATAATGCTAATTATTCGTCAATCCATTCCTGATGTGCATTACATTATTGTTGGTAAAGGTGACGATCGCGATCGCATTGAACAGATAATTAAGCAAAATAATTTACAAAATTGCGTTACTTTAGCAGGATTTATTCCAGACGAACATTTGTGTGATTATTACAATCTTTGTGATTTATTTGCTATGCCTAGTAAAAGAGAAGGATTTGGCATCGTTTATTTAGAAGCTTTGGCTTGTGGGAAACCAGTGTTAGGCGGTGATTTAGACGGAGCAGTTGATGCGCTATGTCATGGAGAAGTTGGTGTATTGATTAATCCTGATAATCCAGACGAGATAGCGGAAGTAATCATCAAGATTTTATCTGGTCAACATGAAAATCAAGCTATTTATCAGCCTGAATTTTTACGCCAACAAGCGATCGCTACTTTTGGCTTTGAACATTTTCAAAAAACTCTATCTTATTATTTGTCCAGATTTCTGGAGAATAATTAAAAAAC
>JAYTWB010000231.1:0-3885 GCA_043743655.1 Cyanobacteriota bacterium
ACTTGAAGAAGGTTCTGTCTGGCTCCAGTAAAGATTTTTTGGGCTTGACCTTGCTGAGCAGCAGTCAGATTCAACTTTTGAATCAATACCTTCAGCGCACCATCAACTTCAGCCTTAACAGCCCCCTTGGTGCGGACATTCATCTGCGGTTCGGCACTAAAAGCTGGCAGAGATTTGCCGACTAAGCCTGAACCTAACAATACACAAGTAGCAAGAATGAGTGAGTTTAATCTTTTCATAGAGTTTTTTTCACAGAGTTCATTTAACGTAAGTTTACGAAAAGCTGCCAAGAGCCGCCCTAAGTTTAGATGAAATCTCGACAAATTTGTTCCCATGCAGCGACAGGATCGATCGCCTTAGTAATTGGTCGCCCGATCACTAAATAATTTGCACCCGCAGCGATCGCTTGTTGAGGAGTCATCACTCGACTTTGATCGCCAACTGCTGCACCTGTCGGACGCACACCTGGAGTCACAAAACAAAAATGATCACCAAGTAGCGATCGCAAGCTAGCGACTTCGTGGGGTGAACAGACTGCACCCGTAAGTCCACTTTGTTGAGCTAAAAGCACCATCTGCGAGACATATTCGGGCAATTCTAGGGAAACTTTGAGATCAGATGCAAGCTTGGCAGCAGAAATGCTAGTTAAGAGCGAGACCGCTAAAAGTTGAGTGGTGGAACCCTCGACTTCAGCTTGGGCAGCTTGCATCATCGACTTACCACCTGACGCATGAATTGTTAAGAAATCTGCATTATATCTAGTTGCCATTCGACAGGCTGAGCCAACCGTATTGGGGATATCGTGTAGCTTTAAGTCTAAAAAAATTTTTTTATCACGCGCTTTGAGTTCGCGTAAAATTGCATTACCATCGGCAATAAATAGCTCTAGTCCCACTTTCCAGAAGCTTACTTGCGGTAAGCGATCGCACAAATCTAGAGCGGCGATCGCACTTTGCATATCAAGTGCCACAATAATCTTTGTTTCTGGAGATGATTCAGTATTAAGGTTTATTTTCATTGCTTTATCGCAAATTTGAACGATACTAGAGCCTAATCCTATTATAAATTGCCGTTCGGAGGAGTTATGCGCGCGGTACTGATGGCAGGCGGATCGGGGACGCGATTACGCCCACTCACTTGCGATTTACCAAAACCAATGGTACCAGTGCTAAATCGCCCAATTACTGAGCATATCCTCAACTTGCTCAAGCGACATAACATTCGCGAAGTAATTGCCACACTTCACTATCTGCCCGATATAATTCGCGAGCATTTTGGAGATGGTGCAGATTTTGGCGTAAACATGATGTATGTCGTGGAAGAAGATCGACCATTAGGTACGGCTGGCTGTGTCAAAAATGTTGAGAATCTGTTAGATAGTACTTTTATCGTGATCAGTGGCGATTGTATTACTGACTTTGACCTCACGGCTGCCATCAAATTTCATCGAGCCAAAAAATCACAAGCAACCCTAATTTTGCGGCGGGTCACTGAGCCAATGGCTTTTGGAGTAGTAATTACGGATGAGCAAGATCGCATCCAACGCTTTTTAGAAAAACCATCTACGAGCGAGGTTTTTTCCGATACGGTGAATACAGGTATTTACATACTAGAACCTTCTGTTCTGGGGTTTCTGCCCGCTAATGAACCATGTGACTTTTCTAATGATCTTTTTCCACTTCTGCTTGATCGAAATGTGCCAATGCATGGCTATATTGCGAGTGGATATTGGTGTGATATTGGCTCTCTAGAAGCGTATCGTCAGGCTCAATATGATGCGATCAGGGGACGTGTGCATTTAGATTTGGACTATGTGCAGATGCGAACAGGATTATGGATTGGTCAGCACACGGTGATTTCACCGACTGTAGAGATTGAGCCACCCGTATTGATTGGCAGTAATTGTGCGATCGGCGATCGCACTAAGATTTCCGCTGGCACGGTGATTGGCGATCGCGTCACCATTGGTTCTGATTGCGATCTGCAACGTTCGATTATTGGCAACAGTGCGATGATCGCCGAGGAGTGTCATCTATGGGCTTGCACAGTTTCGCGCAACGTACGGATTAATCGGCGCGCCCATGTGATGGAAGGAGCCGTGATTGGTTCAAATTCGACTATTGGCGAAGAGGCGAGGATATTTCCCAATGTGCGAATTTGGCCGAGTAAATATGTTGAAGCTGGCGCAACTTTAACGACTAACTTAATTTGGGGAGCGATCGCCTCGCGTAATTTGTTTGGACAACATGGGGTAACAGGCTTAGCGAATATTGATATCACCCCCGAATATGCTGTGAAGCTAGGAGCCGCCTATGGCGCAACCCTGAGACCCAATTCTCATGTGATGGTGTCGCGAGATCAACGCACGATTTGTCGAATGCTAACGCGATCGCTAATTTCTGGACTAATGTCTGTCGGTATCAATGTCGAGAACCTCGAAGCCACCGCGATTCCGATCACCCGATTTATTGCTCCCAGCCTGAGAGTTGTCGGCGGCATCCATGTCAGAATCCACCCTGATCGCAGCGATTGCGTGATGATCGAGTTTCTTGATGCTAATGGAATTAATATCAACAAAGCCACTGAAAAAAAGATTGAAAGCACATTTTTTAAAGAAGACTTCCGCCGCGCCAGAATTGAAGAAATTGGCGAAATAAGCTATCCAACGCGTGTATTAGATTATTACAATACTGGATTTGCCAAAAATCTTGACGTTGAAGCAATTCGTTATAGCGATTGCAAAAAAATCGTCATTGATTACGTTTACGCGGTTTCAGGCGCAGTCTTACCAAGAATTTTAGGTAAGTTTAGTACCGATGTTGTCGTTCTTAATGCCAGTCTTAATGAGATTGCTCCTGCCCCTGGCGATCGCGAAAAAATGTTGACCCAGTTAACCGATGTCGTCAAAGCCGTAAAAGCAAATTTTGGCGTACAAGTCTATGCCAATGGTGAAAAGTTTATCTTAATTGATGAATTCGGCAAGCTAATTCGCGATCAAATCTTGACTGGGCTAATGGTAGAAATGGCGCTGACATCTAATCAGGGCGGGACAGTGGTTGTGCCAGTCTCAGCTTCGGGTATCGTGGAATTAATCGCTGAAAAGCTTGGTGGTAAAGTGATCCGCACTAAGGCAAACCCTACAGCTTTGATGGCAACTTGCCATGTTACTAAGGATGTAGTTTTGGGCGGCGCGGCAGAGATGGGCTTTATTTTTCCCCAGCTTCACCCTGGATTTGATGCGATGTTTAGCATTGCCAAAATCATGGAATGGATGACATTGCAGAAGCGATCGCTATCACAAGTGCGATTACATCTGCCGATTTGCCATTTTGGGCAGCAGACCCTGCGTTGTCCCTGGAGCGTCAAAGGTACACTCATGCGTCATCTGGTCGAATCTTATGGGCGCGAAAAAATTGAACTTATTGACGGTGTGAAGGTTTTTTATGGCGATCGCGATTGGGTTTTAGTTTTGCCAGATGCTAGCGAGCCGCTGGTGCATATTTTTGCCAATGGTTTTGACACATCTTTGAGTAATGGTCAGACATTTGCTGAGAGTTACATGCAGGATTTTTGCAGTCATATAGAGGGCTTCTGTAAATTACAAATTGCTTTGTCTAAAGACTCTATATTGCTTGACAACTAATTTTTCTAATTTTTCTTGAGTTAGCACGAAAGATTCCTAACCTGCTATATTCGCTTGTGTTGATTTTTATTTATTAAATTTTTATTTACTAAATGGGTTGACAAAACCCTATATACCTTTGCTATAGTAGTTACCGCGTAAACAAAGAAGTTTCGCTAATACCTAAGACACGTTGGGGTGTCGCCAAGTGGTAAGGCATCTGGTTTTGGTCCAGACATTCCGAGGTTCGAATCCTTGCACCC
>JAYTWB010000232.1:0-3086 GCA_043743655.1 Cyanobacteriota bacterium
CTTTAGAGATATGGTGCGTGAATACATCAAAACGACCTTGAAAAGGGAAATTTAAATGTGCTTGAGCATGAGCCATGCCCTCAGGTGGAAAAGCCGATAGCAAAATCCCTTCTGTCTGGACGACTTCAGGACTATTACTATTTAGCATGGGTACATCGTCAAGCTTGCCCATCAGCGATCGCATTTCTTGGCGATCCAAAACTATTTCGCGCTGATTGGCAACTTGAGCAATTTTGCTCCTTGAATGAGGAACATCTGCTGAAGTGATAGAAGGACTCAATAAAGATATTAAAAAAGCTGTCAACATCGACTTTTGGGATTGTTTTGATAAATTTGCAAAGACTAGCTTTTTTCTGAGTAACTAGGCACAATTAAATATAAAACCCCAAAATCTGTACCGCCCGCGTAGCGGGCGGTACAGATTTTGTTTCTGGTTTTTTAATTATAACGAGGTACTTAGTAATACTTTTTTTAGACGCATCGGATCGCCTTTGTCGATGACTTGACCACGCTCTAGTAAAAATGCGCCATCAGCATAGTCAAGCTCATTTAATCGATGTGTCACCCATAGCGCGGTGAGATTTTTTTGTTTGACAAGATCACGCACTGAAGCAACTAGATCAAGCTGATTTTCGCCATCTAACAAAGCAGTTGGCTCATCTAGTAATAAAACTTCAGCATGACGCGCGATCGCACCTGCGATCGCTACCCGCTGTTTTTGACCACCACTGAGCGCATAGATCGGACGGCGGATCATCTCGGCGAGATTTACAGTTTTGAGCGATGATTCGACCCGTTGTCTAGTTTCAGGATAAGTAAGATTTTCGGACACTAAGCCAAAAGCAATATCTGCGCCAACTGTGGGCATCACCAGTTGATGATCAGGGTTTTGAAAGACAAAGCCTAAGCGATCGCTGATTGTAATGTCGCCAGATTTTGGTTTGAGTAGCCCTGCTAATAGACGCAGCAAAGTTGATTTGCCGCTGCCATTAGTCCCCAATAACATCCAAAATTCACCCTTAGGGACAGACAAAGTACATCGGTCTAAAACAGTTTCGCCTGATGCCCACGCAAAGGTTAAATCTCGAACATTAATGGCGTTAGTCGTAATAGAACTATCCGTAATCACAGATTGGTCAATAACAGATTGGTCGATGAGCATTGGTTAAGTTTCTGATAAACGTTAAACGTTACAAAAGAGGGCAAAGCGCCCTCCTCCTTCTTAAAGGCTAGCCACGAATAAAGCCTGCGCCCATATTTGCTGAAGCGCCTGATTTTTCAGAAACTTGCACAGCCGTAATTTCGGTAGTAATCACCGAAACTTTTTTACCTTCTTGTTTTTCGCAAGTTAATTCCAACGTTTTAGGACTGCCTTCGGCGATCGCATTAGCAATCTCCCGATAAAGTGACTCAGCATTCTCTTGATCCTTGCGCTGCACGGACAAAGCGATCGGGTTATTTTTGAGAATAATTTCGACTGTATACATCAGCATTGATCAGGTTTCCTGCTTAAAGACGAGAAATAAGATTATTGACTTCCAGTATGCCACTGCTCAGGCGATCGTGTGGTTAGAATATGCAACTAAAGAATATGCAATTAGAAGATACAACACGAAATTTGAATATTTTAATTGTTAAATTTATCTTGGGTTTTGATCTCTGCGATACCGAACATTTAATCGTAAAAGATGTAGATTTATGTCTATTAGGAAAATAAGATCAAAAGTGATGTATCACAATGACTCAAATCAACCTGCAACGAGTTAGACATCTCCGCCAACAAATCATGTCTGAGACCAGTTACGCCTTCGCTGACTGGAAATTAGTGCAGAAACTGTTAGACGAACTAATCGACAATCATCAGCAATATAAGCAATTTGCACTTAAAGAAAATATCATTCCTTATTCACAATCTTCATATAAACAGAATGAAATCTCGTAATGCCCTCGACACAGTCGATATGGGGGTATACAGGGCTATATGAATTACTTGGACATTTCTAACATTCTTTGCATTGGTTTGAGAGCCGCCAGACGAATTTGCTCATCGAGAATGATCTCAGGTGAGCGGTTTTTCATGGCTAGATAGACTTTCTCTAATGTGTTTAGACGCATATACGGACATTCATTACAAGCGCAATTGCTGGTTGGTGGTGCAGGGATAAATTTCTTAAATGGACTTGTCTTTTGCATCTGGTGAATCACACCTGACTCTGTGACCACAATAAATTCTTGGCGATCGCTTTGCTGCACATATTTTAATAAGCCTGTCGTTGAGCCGATATAGTCAGCATGGCGTAACACATTTGCTTCACATTCAGGATGAGCAATGATGTCGGCTTGTGGATAACTTAGCTTAAGTTCGATTAATTTACGTTCCGAAAATATTTCATGAACAATACAAGCTCCATCCCATAGCAACATATCGCGCCCTGTTTGTTCGATTACATAACGTCCAAGATTGCGATCGGGAGCGAAAATAATTGGCTGATCTTTGGGAATCTGGTTGACGATCGCCACTGCATTAGCACTGGTACAAATAATATCGCTCATCGCTTTGATCGCCGCTGAGCAATTTATATAAGAAATCACCAAATGATCAGGATGTGTGGCTTTAAATAAAGCAAAGCGATCGGGTGGACAACTATCAGCCAGTGAGCAACCTGCATCGAGGTCGGGCAGTAATACAAGCTTTTTGGGGTTTAAAATTTTGGCTGTTTCTGCCATGAAATGTACGCCCAGAAACACAATCACATCAGCCTTACAATCAGCCGCAGCTTGCGATAAACCTAATGAATCACCGATGTAGTCAGCAATATCTTGCAGATCGGGGTCTTGATAGTAATGTGCTAAAACTACGGCGTTGAGTTCTAGTTTGAGGTCAGCGATCGCCTTAAACAGATCGACAGGGCTATGAACTTGGCGATCGCTAAGCCTAGCAGGGCTTGGTGCAGTCAGAAACATAGTTTAACTCCCTAAAAAGTATTTATATTAAAAAACATTGATTCGATATATTTAATTATAGTAGAAATCACTAAAAAGATATTCAGAGATATTCAGACAAATCTAATCAGCAAGTGGGCTTA
>JAYTWB010000233.1:0-2634 GCA_043743655.1 Cyanobacteriota bacterium
TTTTGCAGGTTCCTTAGCAGCGATCGCGATCGCCTCATTTTGCTTAACCAGTTGAGCCTCTTTATCACCAGATCTTAGAAGTGCGTCACCAGACAGCGATCGCAACTCCAGCAATTGAGCATCAATTTCTGCGGCTAGTTGAGAAATTTCTTGATCCGAAAACATTACTTTCACCCAAACTAATTTTCTAGTGTCTAAAAATTCTAAAATGTTTTAGTTAAGCTAACTAAACAGATTTGAACTATGCCCGAAAATCAAGCCGAAAATCGCCGAAGCCGCGCAATTACCGAAGGTGTTCAGCGATCGCCTAACCGCGCAATGCTACGCGCAGTTGGTTTTCAAGATGCAGATTTCACTAAACCTATTGTCGGGGTAGCAAGCGCTCACAGTACGATTACGCCTTGCAATATGGGCATTGCACCATTAGCGATTCGCGCTGAAAAAGGCATTCGAGATGCAAATGGAATGCCTCAAGTTTTCGGCACGATCACGATTAGTGATGGGATTTCCATGGGAACTGAGGGTATGAAATATTCGCTAGTATCGCGTGATGTGATCGCTGATTCGATCGAAACTGTTTGTACGGGTCAGAGTATGGATGGAGTTTTGGCGATCGGGGGCTGTGACAAGAATATGCCAGGGGCGATGATCGCGATTGCAAGAATGAACATTCCTGCGGTATTTGTTTATGGCGGTACGATTGAGCCAGGACATCTTGATGGCGAAGATTTGACTGTGGTTAGTGCTTTTGAAGCGGTCGGTCAATTTAGCGCTGGCAAAATTGATGAGGTCAGACTTAACGCGGTCGAGCGCAATGCTTGTCCTACTGCCGGTTCTTGCGGTGGTATGTATACGGCAAATACTATGTCTTCGGCTTTTGAAGCGATGGGCATGAGCTTGATGTATTCCTCCACCATGTCGGCTATTGCTCCCGAAAAAGCGGCTAATACAGAACTGGCTGGGACAGTTTTAGTCAATGCGATTCGCAATAATTTACTGCCTCGCGATATCATCACGCGCAAATCGATCGAGAATGCAATTTCGGTGGTCATGGCAATAGGCGGATCAACCAATGCCGTCTTACACTTTTTAGCGATCGCCCATTCGGCAGACCTTGAATGGACATTAGATGATTTTGAGCGCATCCGTGAGCGTGTGCCTGTTCTCTGCGACCTTAAGCCATCAGGGAAGTATGTCGCCACCAACCTCCATAAGTCTGGTGGTATTCCGCAAGTCATGAAGATGCTCTTAGTCCATGGCTTATTACATGGTGACTGCATCACAATCACGGGTCAAACCGTTGAAGAAGTTCTCAAAGATATTCCTGCTGAACCTCGCGCTGATCAAGATGTGATCCGTCCGTGGGATCGTCCGATGTATAAGCAAGGACATCTCTCGATCCTCAGAGGCAACCTCGCTATCGAAGGTGCTGTTGCCAAAATCTCTGGTGTCAAAAATCCGATTATTACGGGTCCTGCTCGTGTTTTTGAATCGGAAGAAGATTGTCTGAGTGCAATTCTCGCGAACAAGATTAATGCGGGTGACGTATTAGTGATCCGCTACGAGGGACCAAAAGGTGGACCAGGGATGCGCGAAATGTTAGCACCAACCAGTGCAATTATCGGTGCTGGTCTGGGTGATTCTGTTGCCCTGATTACTGATGGCAGATTTTCGGGTGGAACCTATGGCATGGTGGTGGGTCATGTTGCTCCTGAAGCTTTTGTGGGTGGAGCGATCGCTTTAGTAAATGAAGGCGACTTGATCACGATTGATGCACATCAGCGCTTGATCCAACTCAATGTCAGTGAGTCAGAGCTAACTCGCCGCCGCGCTAATTGGACTCCCCCTGCTCCTCGCTACACCAAAGGTGTCTTGGCAAAATATGCCAAGCTCGTTTCGACTAGCAGAAAAGGTGCTGTTACTGATTTAGACCTGTTCTAAGTAACTATAGTTAGATCATGGTTCGCCCGCAAAGCGGGCGAACCATGATCTGAGTTTATTTTTTTTAGGTAAGCCAATTTAAAATTTCATGATTGACTCGCTCAGGATTCTCATCGTGAGCGCAGTGTCCTATTCCTTCTAAATACATTAGTGTGGCATTGGGAGCATATTGAACTAATCGTTTGCCTTCGGATGGCGGGATCAAGCGATCGCAACTTCCCCATAAGATTAATAGTGGAGCTTCCAATTTAGATAGGGCTTGGGTCAGGCTCGGCGAATAGCTGGGTTGATTGAGACTACGGTTTAGTCTGACAAACGCGGTGGCAGCTTGGCGATCGCGTGCAGGTTTGGCAATAATCTCCACTAATTGATCATCAACACGACTGCGATCGCAATAGACAATCCGTTTAAGAACGAAGCGAATCATAAATGGTTGTCGAATCAAAAAAAATAAAGGTCTAATTAAGATTGCTGCCACGATCGCTTTCACAAATCTTTCTAGGGGCTGCAAGAATTTGGGAACCATGTCGTTAAAAGCTGCGATGTCGGGTAAGCTAATCGCGACTACTCCTGAAGCAATTTCTGGATGATCACTAGCCGCGATCGCCGCGATCAGAGACCCGATCGAGTTGCCAATAATCACCATTGGCACACCAATAAATTTCTGCCAAAACTGGAAGACTTGCTCCACCC
>JAYTWB010000234.1:0-3448 GCA_043743655.1 Cyanobacteriota bacterium
TATGCACTTTTAGCTTAGTTCTATGCTTCGGCGGTTATGCCTATGCAAATGAATTACCTCAAACCCTTGCACCAATCAAGCAAATTAAACAAGAAGAAGCTAAGCCAAATCTTAATGCTCAGTTATTGACCGCTGCCCAAAACCGAAATATCACTGAGGTGCGATCGCTACTTTCGCGCTTCACTGATGTGAATGTCCGCGATGGACATGGCTGGACACCTTTGCTATGGGCAGCGATGAATGGAGACACAGATATTGTCAGGGTTTTGCTGGCTGCGGGGGCAAGTCCCAATACGCGCAATAAATATGGCTGGACACCACTAATGTGGGCAGCAGGGCAAGGTTATGGCGAAATCGTGCGATCGCTGATTGCCTCAGGTGCGAGACTAAATGCTCAAGATCGCAATGGCTGGACAGCGATGATGTGGGCGTGGGATGGTAATCAGAATGAAACAGTGGCAATCTTGCAAAGAGCCATCCGTTAACCTCTTCTCCGCTAAACTCTTTTCAAAACAAATAAATTACCTTCATTACCGCGACCAATTCGCATATCTTGATCAAGATAAGTCGTTTCTAGCCAGCCTTTCTGATCTTCACGCTTAATCTGAAAGTCGATCGCGAATAATTTTTTGGGCGATCGCAAAGTATCGACAAAGCTATTCACATCTTGATAACCAAGCAAACTTTGCGATCCAGCCACCAATCGCTCAAAATTTACCTTAACTTGTTTCTCAGAAACAACCGTGAAATTTGCACAAACGCTGACTATTCCACCCAGCAATGGCAAGCCTTTGACTTCAGCAATATTAAAAATTTTGCTTTCCGCCATCCGCAAACATTGATAAATATTGCCTAGCTTGTAAAGCGGAAAGCGATCAATTCCTAAAAGCTCTTGACTGGTAGTAAACAACAACAACCAATTACCATCGAGCAATTTAGGGGTTGCTGTTGGTGCAGGCGTGGGATTTAGCTCTTCTAGATAAGCAACTGCTGAAAAAATTGCTTTGCGCTGATTTTCTGACATCTGTAAGCCGCGATTCACAGGAGCGATCGCATTCAGGAGATTTGCTTTACGAGTGTTACTGGTCATGCATTTATTTTATCGTAACTCTATATATTTATAACTGATGCTAGGTGGAACGAAGATTGCCCTCACCCCCCAGCCCCCTCTCCCAAAGGGAGAGGGGCTAGGGGTGAGGGTCTCAGAATCTTGCACTATTTGGATTAAGACTGGCGGTAACTAGGCTTAATTCAAATAGTGTATTTAAAGGCTTGGCTTATGTTAAGTTGTTACCCCAAATGCGGAAAGCATTTTTTCACTATTTTGATGGACTTGACGGAGTAGATATATGAGCGCACAGAATCGCATTCCCGTAGGTATTATTGGCGCATCGGGTTATGGTGGCATCCAATTAGTACGGTTGCTGCTAGATCATCCCTTGGTGAAGATCACCTATATGGGCGGCAGTGGTTCTGTGGGGCAAAGTTTTGCTGATTTATATCCACATATCGCCCATGCCGTTAATTTACCAATCGAAAATCTGGAACCTGAAGCGATCGCCGATCGCTGTAAAATTGTCTTCTTATCATTACCAAATGGTCTGGCTAGTAAAATCGCGCCGCGCTTATTAGCCAAGGGTTGCAAAGTCCTTGACCTATCTGCCGATTATCGGTTCACAGATCTGCAAGTTTATGAGTCTTGGTACAACGAGGCGCGGACTGATGCTGAAGTCAATGCCAAAGCTGTCTATGGATTGCCTGAAATTTATCGCGATCGCATTGCCACTGCCGACTTAGTTGGCTGTGCGGGCTGCTATCCGACTGCAAGTTTATTAGCCTTGCAACCTTTGTTAAAGCAAGGGTTAGTTGATCCGAGTACGATCATTATTGATGCCAAATCAGGCACATCGGGCGGCGGTCGTCAGCCAAAAACTAATCTCTTGCTAGCCGAAGCTGATGGTTCGATCGGCGCCTATGGCATTGCTAGTCATCGCCATACACCTGAAATCGAGCAGATTTGTAGTGACATGGCAGGACAAGAGGTTCTAGTCCAATTCACACCGCATCTGATGCCGATGATTCGTGGCATTCTCTCGACTGTATATGCCAAATTGCGAGACCCTGGATTAGTTAAAGACGATATCCTCACCATCTACAAATCCTTTTATCGCAATTCAGAATGGGTACAGGTTTTACCCAAAAATATCTTCCCCCAAACTAAATGGGCTTTAGGTACAAATCTCTGTTATCTCGGCGTAGAAGTCGATGAGCGCACGGGGCGGGTAATTGTGGTGTCCGCGATCGACAATCTGATGAAAGGTCAGGCGGCTCAAGCGATGCAATGTATGAATATCATGATGGGTTGGGAAGAGTCACTCGCCCTTCCTAAACTCACTTTCTATCCTTAATCAAGTAGAGAGGACATGGATTTAACAATTAAAAATTTGGGAGAACAAGGATTACTGAAAATTTTTCGGCAATATTGCAGTGAGGTGGTGGGCGATGACGCGGCGAACATGGGAGAAACCGCGTCCGATCATCAGATGGTGATCACGACTGATATGTTGATCGATGGTGTGCATTTTAGCGATCGCACGACTAGCCCCGAAGATGTGGGATGGCGCGCCGCCGCCGTGAACTTGTCTGATTTAGCGGCGATGGGTGCAAAACCATGGGGCTTAGTGATGGCAGTGGGGTTGCCTGCTGATACGACGATCGCTTGGATTGAGGGAGTCTATCGTGGCTTTAGTGAATGTTTAGGAACCTATGGAACAGAACTGGTGGGTGGTGATACAGTGCGATCGCCGATTCGTACTTTGTCAGTAACCGCCTTTGGGCAAGTTCATAAGGATCAAATCATCCAAAGACATACCGCCAGAGTTGGGGATGCGATCGTGATGACGGGTTTGCATGGACTTTCAAAAGCTGGTTTAGAACTTCTATTTAATCCAGAATTAAAAGAGAAGTTATTAGCTCCATTAAAGATTGGCGATCGCATTCTAGCAGGAGACGAATTAGTACAGACAATCTGTCGCTGTCATCAGCGACCAATTCCTCGTTTTGATGCGATCACCATTCTCCATAAAATTCTTAAGTATCAAACTCTTAAGTATCACAGTGATTTTCCTGTTGTGGGAATGGATAGCAGTGATGGATTAGCTGATGCGATCACCCAAATCTGTCGCTCTAGTCAAGTCGGTGCCAAAATATTTTGGCGATCGCTCCCAATTCATAGAGCCGTGCAGACTTTGGCGGGCGATCGCGCTTTAGACTGGGTGCTGTATGGCGGCGAAGATTTTGAACTAGTGTTATGTATGCCTATTGAATTGGCAAAGCAGTTTGTAAATCAATTATCTAGTGCGGTGATTATCGGTGAAATCATCAAGGGTAATCAAATTGACGGCTTAGAAATGCGATCGGCTTTTCAACATTTTGGCTAAAATCCCCA
>JAYTWB010000235.1:0-1606 GCA_043743655.1 Cyanobacteriota bacterium
GTTGTGATTCTGATAAGTGCATGTTCCCTGAACAGAAGCCATAGGTTTTTGCGATCGCCCTTTCCCAAAAATTAGTCCAACTGGTTTCTCTAAAAAAAAGTGAGAGTACGTTCTTTCGGAGCGCACTCTCACTTTTTTTTAAGGATTTTTTAGAGAAACCAGCCGTAGCTGTGTAAACCTTTGCCAAGCAGATTTACGCCTAGATAGCAAGTCCAGACGACTAACAAGCCTAAGCTAGCCAAAATCGCAGGGTTGCGTCCTTGCCATCCTTTGGTGATGCGTGTATGTAAATAAGCCGCGAATACTAGCCATGTAATTAGAGACCATGTTTCTTTGGGGTCCCAACTCCAATATGATCCCCATGCTTCGTTTGCCCATACACCACCTGCGATGATGCCAATCGTGAGCAATGGGAATCCTAGCCCGATCGCGCGATAACTAAGATTGTCTAAGGTTTCGCCCAATGTGAGACGGCGCAAAGATAGCGGTTTGGCTTGAGGGATAACTTCTGCGACCATTGTTGCGCCAGATGATTGTAGATTGGCGGAATTTAAAATACTGCCCATGCTTTCAATGGCAAAAGCGGCGAAAGGCTCTTGATTACTATCAGCGCTGCTGCGAAGATTGGTGCCGAAGGAACTGCCTTGTAAAACCACATTTTGACCACGCGTGACGAACAAAAAGGCGATCGCCAAAATACTACCCGTCATCAAAGCCGCATAGCTGAGCAACATGACGCTAACGTGCATCATCAGCCAATTAGACTTGAGCGCTGGTACAAGCGGTTCAGACATTTGCATTCCATCGGGTAAGGCGATCGCGGCGAATGCCGTAATCCCCATCGCTAGAGGTGAAGTGAAAGCGCCGACCAGACGCTTTGCATTGTCATTAGCGCTCTTGCTGCCGATGCGATCAACGATAAGATGCATGGTAGTAATGCCCCACGCTAAGAAAAACAGGGATTCGTAAAGATTGCTCAGTGGAAAATATCCTGCATCAATCCAACGCGCTCCGAGCAGCGCCGCAATACAGAGATTAGCGATCGCCATGCCAGCGTTGCCAAGCGATCGCAGATAGGACAAATTAGGAAAAGCGACATGCACCCAAAAAATGAGCATGGTCGCAAAGAGGATCGCAAATGATGAATTATCAAGTAAGTTCTGAAGCGCGATGAGTTGCATTCAGGCAATTCTCCAGCAATATGAATTAAAGCTTTATTGTATAACAATCGAGGAGAGGCGGCATTTTACTAGACTTGGAAAGCTCTATATATCCAGTTGTATAATTTATAGATGACTTTAAATTACCGATCGCTCCCGTCCAAATTGCCTAATCCTGATGCGTTGGGTGCGATCGTCGCACTACATGGCTGGGGTTCAAACTGCGAAGATTTGATTTCGCTTGTGCCGATTGTGGGACTCCGCAATTATCAATGGATTTGTCCTGAAGCCCCATTCGACCATCCGATGCCAGGTGGCAAAATGTGGTACGACCTGCAAGGGCTTGATGCTGAAGGTTTAGCTAAAAGTTGTGAACTGCTGAGTCAGTTTTTGGAGAATTTACCTGCGCTGACAGGGATTCCTTTAGAAAAAACATTTTTGTTAGG
>JAYTWB010000236.1:0-3880 GCA_043743655.1 Cyanobacteriota bacterium
TAAGAACTTTATAACCAGTATCAATTGATTCCAGAGGGTCTTTGCGAAGACGGTGACGCAGGCATAGACCAATCACCCGCTTGATATCATCGACTTCTACTTCTTTGCGTCCTTCAAAAGCAGCGATCGCTCTCGCAGCTCGATTGCTGACAATATCGCCGCGTAAACCATCAACATTAAGCTCGGAGCAGACTCTGGAGATGTTCAATCGCAAGTCTGCTGGGATATCCACTTCGCCGAGAAGATTTTGGGCATTAACGATCTTCGCTTGGAGTTCTTCTTGACGGTTAGCATAGTCTAATAGAAATCCATGTGGATTTCCATCAAAATTAGTGCGCTCTTCCACTACTCGCACCCGCAGTTCTGGTTCGCGCACGGTGCGGATTTCGGCATACATCCCAAAGCGATCAAGTAATTGAGGACGCAATTCACCTTCTTCTGGATTCCCAGACCCAACTAGCACAAATCTAGCAGGGTGGCGGATGGAAATACCTTCGCGCTCAACGGTATTCCATCCAGAAGCGGCAGAATCTAGCAAAACATCAACTAGATGATCATCTAAAAGGTTGACTTCGTCGATGTATAAGATGCCGCGATTTGCCTTCGCAAGTAGACCAAGTTCAAAGGCTTTTACGCCTTCAGATAGTGCTTTTTCAATATCGATTGTGCCGCATACGCGGTCTTCGGTCGCACCAAGAGGCAAGTCCACCATGATTACTTGCTTAGTGCTAACCGCCATAGTTTCACCATTGGCAATGCGGCGGCGGACTTCTTCACTTTGCAGATCGCCATCAGTGGGATGACTGCTAAATGGATCGTCGGTAACAACTTCGATTTCAGGGAGGAGGTCAGCAAGGGCGCGAACGGTGGTAGATTTGCCTGTACCGCGATCGCCCATGACCATTACTCCACCGATTTTAGGATCGATGACATTGAGCAACAGGGCGAGCTTCATCTCTTCCTGTCCGATCACGGCGGTGAAAGGAAATACAGGTCGTCTTGTCGTTGGTTTAATGGCAGTTGCAATCAAGGTTTTTTAAATTTTGGATCGATAAAGTATGACTTTAGTCAATATACAGCTTTATCATCTCCGACATCCTGAAAATTCACAGAAAAATAAAAGCATTACTTCTTTAAGTAGCCAAGCAAAATTAGATATAAAAAGCCAAAATCTGTATCGCCCGCTATGCGGACGGTACAGATTTTGGCTTTTTAATTGTGCCGAGGTACTTAGAATTATTGTATGGAAGTCTGATTAAGCTTTATTAGAAGATTTTGGTGATTGAGCAAGATACTTTTGCAACTGATCCATAGCCAGCATCAATTGCGGCGTAGGATCGATCGCGACGAGACCTTCTCTCATCTTCTGCCAAATCTCAAAGTGTAAGTGAGGACCAGTTGCCAGACCCGTACTACCGACTAAACCGATCACGTTTCCTTGTTTCACTTCTTGTCCCGCTTTAACTAAAACTTCAGACAAGTGAGCATAGCGAGTCTCATGAGTGTCGCCATGAGAAATCACGACAATCAAGCCATAGCCACCGAGCCAACCTGCAATTTCCACACGACCGCTAAAGGCTGCCACTACAGGTGTACCTTCTGGAGCCGCCAAATCTGTGCCTTGATGGAAGCGCACTTCTCCTGTGACAGGATGCACGCGGCTACCAAACAGTGAACTGACTGTCGATGGCGCGATCAATGGGAATAGCATTTGCTTGTCACCATTGCTGGGTAAGCTCATTGCGGCGATTTCTAAAGGCGTAAGGCGGCGCACTTGTAAAGCAGTGTCACCTGAAGCGGCGGCATAGAGAACATCGCCATTTTGGGAATACTTTTGACTAGGTGTAGGTGCGATCGCCACTTCAGGATTGCAAAGATTTGCATTGCGTTCCAAGAGGGTACTTGCCTTAAACTGGCAACCAGTTGAGCGATTTTCTAATACAATTTCGACTGGTGGCGATCGCTTTAATTCTACTTTTGGCTCTAATCTTTTATTAGTTTCAATATTGACTTGGACAGATTCACGATTATTCGCAAAATTAGTTACTGAGTTATCAGCAGGATAAGATTTTGCCGCACTTTCGCTTTTAATCTCAATACTGGTCGGGGCAACTGGCGCGATCGCGGGCGGCGTTGGGATAATTGATGTAGAGGATTGAGAGACGGCGATATCAGGTGCAATGGCTGACTTAGTAGCGGCATATGCTGAGCTAACTAGAACGTAGTTACTTGAAGAGAAGCAGAGCAATGTTGCTAAGGTAATCGTTGAAAGTGTGGATTTACGCATACTTAATTTACGCATATTTATTAAAACTATTGATAGCCGACAGAGAAGTTTTGAGGCTGATAGATGGCATTTTGGGAATAACCATCCCATCTTACTACCAGTTCGCCTGTTGGTCTAATGTCGATTATTTGTCCTTGAAGTTCCCGCCCATCTATCGTTTTACGCACATTTTTATCGCTTAGCATCTCCACATATTCCACCAAGAGACTTAGCATCCCAGAGCGATCGCTGCATTTTTGTCCCAGCTGAATACCTGATAGCACCACTTCGATTAGCTCATCCATGTTTGACAAAGTTGTCGGCAATTCACCGAGGGCGATCGCGCTATCAGGTACTTCATTTGTCCAATTAATGCCGATCCCCACCACGGCATAATTAATTTTTTCAGCCACAATCCTTGTCTCCGTGAGGATACCCCCTAGTTTACGGCGATCAATTAGTAGATCATTCAGCCATTTCAGCTTTACATTTGCCCCTGTTTCATTGAGAGCTTTGGCAATTCCCCAAGCCGCCCATAAAGTGATTTGATGAGCATTCACTGCCAATATATCTGGCTGCATATTATCTGGTTGCAGAATCACAGACATAAACAATCCGCCTAAATCCGACTGCCAAATATGACCGCGTTGACCTCGACCTTTAGTTTGGCGTTTAGCAATAATCACGATGTTCGATGAGATTTCGAGGCGATCAATTAATCGCCATGCTTCGCTATTAGTCGAGTCAAGTTCTTCGTAATGAATTATTTGAAAATCCACAAAAACCTTCGCAATCTATTCCTATTCATTAGTATTTTTGAATGCTTTTGCAGCGGTCGGCTGTTATCCCGTTGGATTATTTTAAATTATTTTAGACCTGATGTACTTCTTGGCTAAAAACGATGATTACCTGAATATAGGCGATTTTAGAGGCGATCGCTGATAGGATAAAAACACTAAAGTGTTACTGCATCGTAAAGCATGGATTTTCAGTCGGTTATTTTGGCGTTGCAACAGTATTGGAGCGATCGCGGATGTTTGATTGCTCAACCCTACGACATCGAGAAGGGCGCTGGCACGATGAGTCCGCATACTTTTTTGAGAGCGATCGGTCCTGAACCCTGGAGCGTTGCCTATGTCGAGCCATGCCGCCGTCCCACCGATGGTCGCTATGGACAAAACCCAAACCGCCTACAACATTATTATCAGTTTCAGGTAATCCTCAAGCCCTCACCTGACAATGTGCAAGAGCTATATCTAAGTAGCCTAAAGCATCTCGGTATTGATCCCTCAGATCATGATGTCCGCTTTGTGGAAGATGATTGGGAATCACCAACTCTCGGCGCATGGGGTGTCGGTTGGGAAGTCTGGCTTGATGGAATGGAAGTCACGCAATTTACTTATTTTCAACAAGTCGGCGGCTTGGACTGTCGCCCTGTTTCGGCAGAAATCACCTATGGCTTGGAGCGTTTGGTGATGTATCTCCAGAATGTGGACTCAGTCTATGACATCGTGTGGCGATCGCATCCAACCCTCGGCGACATCAAATATGGGCAGGTACATCATCAAGGCGAAATTGAACATAGCGGCTACAACTTCGGCAATTTTGGTGGTG
>JAYTWB010000237.1:0-4448 GCA_043743655.1 Cyanobacteriota bacterium
CCAAACTAGAGGAATGCCAAAAAGTAATTGTAAGGCGATCGCGCTCCCCAATAGTTCGGCTAAATCACAAGCTGCGATCGCAATCTCACACAGTACCCATAGTCCAAAATTCACGCGTGGACTAAAATAATCTCGACAAGTTTGAGCCAAATCGCGTCCAGTTGCCACACCTAAACGTACACACAATGATTGCAGCAAAATCGCCATTAAATTTGACAACAAAATCACACTGAGCAATATGTAGCCAAACTTGGAGCCGCCAGCAATATCGGTTGCCCAGTTGCCAGGGTCCATGTAGCCGACTGACACTAAGTATCCGGGACCCGCATAAGCGATCAGCTTTCGCCAAAATCCTTTATCAGGAATAGCGATCGTGCGATGCACTTCTGGCAAACTGGGGCGTTGTTCAGTCATCGTCATTCAAGATTACCTTTTCATAATCGTTTCATAATTTAGTTTACTACAATTGGGAATCCCCAAAACAATAGAAATGTCAATTATAAATGTGACAAATTAAGGCAGCACTTTACCTAATGTGTTTGAGAATGACCCCATGCGTTCTACACCGCTATCCCAATTCAAGACTGCTAGGATAATTAAAAGCGCAATCTCTAAAACTTATGGTTATTGTCAACTCTCCATCACCACTAACCATCCTCGAAAATGGCGATCGCCTCAATCGAGATGAAGATGAATCAGGAATTATCCGTAGCCAAGAGTTTGCGGGTTTGTGGCTAAATGTAAATGCAATTTTGAGCAATGATATGTCAGTAGTTCTCAAAACATTGCAGACTGGTCTATCGAGTCAGCAGCAACAGGATCATACTTAGGATTAAAGACTATTTCAAAACTCTAGTTGCATTTGCGATCGCGGCTAAAGCCACACCGACATCGGCAAAAACTGCTTCCCAACTATTCGCTACATCAAAATAATCACCCTATTTAAGGTAATCATACTGAAACTTTTTATAGTCCAGCAGTGGATAAGGAACCTAGTAATTTATTAGGAATAAGAAGCATGAATTTAATAATAATGATTACATTCTTGACAAGTAATTAGAGGTATTTCTGGCTTGTTGATATTTGGTATCTGGTCTTTATTTGAGTCTTCTGATAATTCTTAGCGCGATCGCTGATCTTGTAGGGTACGTTAATGAGATGTGGCGCGCCTTATTCGTTGCAAGTGTTAAGCGTAAGACTCTCCAAGCTAGAATAGATGAATCAAGTCATAACAAGGTCAAATGTATGGCGGTTCGTCAACGGCGCTACAGCAAGGAAGAATTAGCTCGGCGTGGGCAAGAACTCTATGAATCTAGCATTCGGCAGCAGGTGGAATCTGGTAACACAGGCAAGATCGTAGCTATTGATATTGAAACTGGAGTCTTTGAAGTCGCCGATCATGTTTTGCCAGCAACAAACCAATTGTTCAAGCGATATCCTAATGCTCAGCCTTGGGTTATCCGCATTGGACATCGTGCTGTTTATCACTTTGGCGCACGAAGTTTGGTGAAGCCCAAATGATGCAGGGAGTCGTAAATCGGCTCTGTGAGGTAACACTTCCATTGGTTGTCGGTAATGCGAACGGGCAAAGGCAAGTTGTCGATGCTGTAATTGATACAGGATTTAATGGTTTCCTCACTTTGCCATCCTCAATCATTACTGCTCTTGACTTGTCGTGGAATGCTTCTGATATTGTTACTTTGGGTGACGGCAGCGAAACTTTGTTCGATCTGTATTCTGTAATTGTTCTTTGGGATGGGCAGTATCGTGAAATAGATGTTGCTGAATCAGAGACTGACCCTTTAATTGGAATGTCACTTCTCTACAAGTACGGATTGCGGATAGATACAGTTGAGGGAGGTATCGTGAGAGTTGAAGCACTATGACTCAGCAAAAGGTTATAGTTGAAGACTGGCTAACACTGAGTTGGAGCCGACCTATCAAAAGCGATCTGCAAAAGCCAATCTCGTTTGTGGCGGCTCAACTAGATCGTTATATCAACACCTAAGTCCTTTGAGGTTGTCTGTTTCCGGTCAAGATTAAACAAGTAAAAATGATCTGCTTCGTTGTTTAGTCCCGAAAGGCGATCAGCGATCGCAAACTCAAAAATTTGAGAAGTTGGTTTCGTATCAAAACTATTTCAAAACTCTAGTCACATTTGCGATCGCAGCCCAAGCTACACCGACAGATGGCAACAAAAATTGATAATCACTTTTAACTTTATAGCGATCGCGAATCTTGTTAGAACATAAAACCGACAAAGCTTAATACGGCGCATCGCGCTGCATTAAGCTTTGTCGGTTTTATGTCAACGCAAAGCGCTGTAATCACTGCTTGACACTCCTCGTGCTGAAGCAGCGAGGATTCTTGGACTCACTAAGTAAGACCATGTTAGGACTTGTCCTAACATGGTCTTACTTAGTGATACCTAGTCTTGCAACTAGCTTCTCAAGCGTGAATTCCCGTATGCCCTGCGGTACTGGCTTTATTCTAATATAAAGCCGTGCTAGAAGCACGGGGTTTGAAACCCAAGTTCTCGATAATGCATAATAGAGATAAAACCAATAAAGACAATCCTGTAAGTTAAGTGGGTTGTCTTGATTAGACAGAGCAAGTAATTGAGTTAGCAATGCATTTTATTGATCGAGTTACGATAAACGTAAAATCTGGAGATGGCGGTGACGGTCTGGTTGCCTTCCGCCGTGAAAAGTATGTGCCTGCGGGTGGTCCTGCGGGCGGCAATGGCGGTCATGGTGGCTCCGTGATCTTGCAAGCGACGACTGATTTGCAAACCCTTTTAGATTTTCGCTTCGAGAATATTTTTAAAGCTGAAGATGGTGAGCGCGGCGGTCCTAGTAATATGACTGGCAAAAAGGGCGGCGATCGCGTGATCAAAGTGCCACTTGGCACGATGGTAATGAACAAGGCAACGGATGAAGTGTTGGGTGATCTAACCGAAGTTGACCAAACTCTGTTTGTGGCTAAAGGCGGTAAAGGCGGTTTAGGTAACAAATACTTTTTGAGCAATCAAAATCGCGCTCCTGACTACGCATTGCCTGGGTTGCCTGGTGAAGAACTGACACTTTACTTAGAGCTAAAGTTAATTGCTGAGGTCGGGATCATTGGCTTACCAAATGCGGGTAAATCGACATTGATTTCGGTTGTTTCGGCAGCGCGTCCGAAGATTGCTGATTATCCTTTCACTACGCTTGTGCCAAATTTGGGCGTAGTTTCTAAACCATCAGGCGATGGCATCGTTTTCGCAGATATTCCTGGACTGATCGAAGGAGCATCGGATGGAATTGGCTTAGGACATGACTTTTTACGCCATGTTGAACGCACTAAGCTATTGATTCATTTGATCGATGTCACTCAAGATGATCCCCTTGCGGCTTATCACACGATCCAAGAAGAATTAGCGGCTTATGGTCATGATTTAGCCAACAAGCCTCAGATTCTTGCTCTAAATAAGATCGATGCCATGTTGCCTGAAGATGTCGAAGCGATCGCCGCGCAATTTGATATTCCGATTCTCGCGATTTCAGCTGCGTCTAAAAAAGGATTAGATAAGCTCTTGCAATCAGTCTGGAAAACCTTAGAAAAATTCGATCAACAGAATCCATAGAAAATGAATAAATAAATAAAAGAAGGCGGTGCATTGCACCGCCTTCTTTTATTTGAGCATGTAAATTACTTTTTGTTTGAGGCGATCGCATCCTTGCTAATTTGACAAATTTGATGATGACAATGACTATTACTGGCGACAATCGTTCCCCACTGGCGCAGTTCGAGATTGTTGTAAGACAACAAAGACAAGTCAGAATGAGTGAGTTGTCCACCTGCCTCAGTCAAAATGATCTCAGGAGCGCAGTAGTCCCAATCCTTGGGCGCAGATTTGCCCGAGACGGAGATGTAAACATCAGCTTTGCCAGAAGCGATCGCGGCAAATTTCCCGCCAATACTACCGACTGCGATTTCGGCGGCTTTAGGTAATTTTTGGAGAATGCTTTCAAGCTGAGGGTTGCGATGGCTGCGACTTGCCACTACAACCATTTGCTCAAGCTTAGTTTTGCCTGAGACTTGGATAGTCTGCTGTCCACCATCTCTGGTCTCAATATATGCACCATTGCCTAACATCCCCTGAAACAGACGCTCTTGGACGGGAGTTGCCACCAGTCCGAGAACGGGACGTTGGCGATAAGCTAAACCAATATGTACGGCAAATTCGTTAGTGCGCCGAATAAAATCACTTGTGCCATCCATCGGATCGATGATCCATACCCATTCATGAGCAAGGCGATCGCAATTATCTTCAGTTTCTTCACTGAGATAGGCAAAGTTATCTGTGCCAAATGCTTGTTTTAACTGGCTCAAAATAAAATCATTAGCCGCTAAATCAGCCGAAGTGACGTTGCCTTCTTCACCACCTTTAAACCTTATGTCTAAAT
>JAYTWB010000238.1:0-2533 GCA_043743655.1 Cyanobacteriota bacterium
CGCGCTCGCCCTGAATGACATGAATTTCTACAGAAGTTTGATTATCTTCCGCAGTCGTAAATAATTCCATCTTCCGACAAGGAATTGTCGTATTTCTAGGGATGAGGCGTTTGACTACGCCACCCGAAGTCTCGATCCCTAAAGATAAAGGTGTAACATCGAGCAGCAAAATATCTTTGATTTCACCAGACAAAATTGCGGCTTGGACAACCGCCCCGATCGCCACCACTTCATCAGGATTCACACTCTGGCTGGGCGGCTTACCGATCGCTCTCTCCACCATTGCCTGCACCGCAGGAATCCTTGTCGAGCCACCGACCAAAACCACTTCATCGATCTGACGAGGATTAATCTGAGCATCGCGCAAAACTCGATCAAGCGGAATTTGCAAACGTTCTAATAAATCAGCACTGAGTCGTTCAAACTGCGATCGCTTTAAACTTGTTTCTAAATGCAAAGGACCATCAGCCGTTGCCGTGATAAATGGCAAATTAATCTCAGTCACGCCCACAGTCGAAAGCTCAATTTTGGCTTTTTCAGATGCTTCAGTCAAACGCTGCAAAGCTTGGCGCTCTTTGCGGAGATCAACGCCATCAGTTTTTAAAAATTCTTCAGCTAGATAATTGACAATTTGGCGATCAAAATCATCACCACCCAATTGTGTATCGCCTGTAGTGGCTCTGACCTCAAACAATCCATCGCTGACCTCTAGTACTGACACATCAAATGTGCCACCACCAAGATCAAATACTAAAATTTTCTTATTCGCTTTCTTATCTAACCCATAAGCTAATGAAGCCGCCGTTGGCTCATTCAAAATCCGCTTAACTTCGATCCCCGCAATTTTGCCAGCATCTTTAGTAGCTTGTCGTTGTGAATCATTAAAATAAGCAGGAACCGTAATTACTGCACCCGTTACTGGCTCCCCCAGATAACGACTTGCCTCATCAATCAATTTACGAATTACCATCGCCGAAATTTCTTCAGGCGCAAAATCTTTTTCAAGTCTAGGACTACGCAGTTTAATGTTGCCTAAATCGTCACGCCTTACTGTGTATGGAACTCGTTTTGTTTCCGCCGAAAGCTCACTATGCTTACGACCGATAAAACGCTTGACAGAATAAAAAGTATTGTCTGGGTTTAGTACCGCTTGACGGCGTGCCATTTGTCCAACAAGGCGCTCACCATCTTTAGTAAAGCTAACAACTGACGGAGTGGTTCGACTACCTTCTGAGTTTGCAATCACTATGGGCTTGCCGCCTTCCATAACGGCTACCACCGAGTTTGTCGTACCCAAGTCAATACCTACTATTTTGCCCATGCTTGACTTGTATCCTTTTTTGCTTCCCAAAAACTGCTTGTGTTTGAATTATCGGAAAATTGGGTTTTAAACCCGTTTTAAACTCCATGCTTCTAGCACGGCTCCACATTATAATATAGCGAATAACGCAGGGCATACGGAAATTCACGCTTGAGAAGCTAGAAAGAAGAGGGGGTGAGAAGTGTTTCCTCTTCTTTAGCTAAACTAACTGGGCGAAAACACTAATTAGCCAAAAACTTTCTGTTTCCAAGCCGCGATCGCATTAATTAGCTCTTCGCGAGTATTAGCAAGTAGTAAGTAGCGGTAAACAAACCAGCCTGAATAACCAAAACCAACTAATTCAAAAACACTAGGTAGTAAAGGTAATTTATTCAAAAAGTCTAAGAGTGCAGAAGCCGCAATCAATACAGGAATAGTGGCGACTATAGTGATGGCGATCGTGATATTTGACTTTTTGCCTTCACCAAAATATTCCGCCCATGCTTGAGTAACTTGCTGCCAAATCTCATTAGTCACTTCGGTTGGTTCAGGACTAATTACAGGTGCAGGACTTACTAATGGTTTTGTTAATTCGGGAATAGCGATCGCAGGGTTTGTAGTTCCAGACCTGTCTACGGTTTCGGAGATTGCTTCAACAATAGTGTCATTAGGTTCCATGTGTTCTATCCATTATTTTATATACAGTGATTGGTCACATATTAACAAATAAAGGAAAAGGAGCGCTTTACGCTCCTTTTCCTTTATTTGTTAATAATTTATAGTTACACCTTTTTTAAGGATTTTTCAAACTGATTACGATTGTCAAATATCTCAAATAAGTCTTTCATTGAGGTCGCTTCTAGCAAAAAAATAATGTATTCGCTAATCGAGCAGAGTGCAAGCTTACATCCGATCGCCTTAGCACTCCTCAATGCAAAAATCAAAGCCCCTAAGCCTGAACTATCCATCTGTTTTAGATGTTTAAGGTCAACAAGCAGCACATCAGGTTTGCGATCGAGAACAGTGCTAGCCTGCTGACGGAAATAATCGGTGCTAGTTGAATTGAGATGACCTGTTGGTTGCATAATTTCGATACGCATTTTTTCTCCTTAGCCCCATTTTACGAGGTCTTACAAATATCTAAAGTGGTCTATATAGATTGCTAATTAAAATAAATTTCTGATTAATGATGTCTGGATGCGTCTCTGGACAATGTAATTTCTTAATTCCTAC
>JAYTWB010000239.1:0-7691 GCA_043743655.1 Cyanobacteriota bacterium
GTCTAATGTCGGCAATCACAGTTGCCACAATCTCGCAAGTTCAGACATCAGAAGGAGTTGCAAGTTTAATGAAAGACATTTCTCACATTGCTAAACGAACGCTTAATTCTTCTTCGGAAGTATCCAAGTTTATCAAGTCCACCAAGCGATATTCTGGAGATTTACAACAATCTTTGACAAGCCTTAAAACTCGATAATTCAACAACTTATTATGAGTAATGCTTTTGACTTGGCATTACCTATACTAAGTTCAATTACTAAGTTTAATAAATAAATTAAGTTACTAAGTTAAGTTCAATAAATAAGTTAATCGATATAATAAATCCTCCCATGACTGAGCAAGAGACACAAGTTAACAAAGATATTGCGGATCAGTTTAGTACAGATAAACTTGATATAGATAAACTTGATGAAAAGAATGAGCCTTTTAATCTAGATGACACGCCAGAAGCTCTACATTTGTTCGATATAAATTTTGAGATAGAAGCCAACGATGAACTATATCCAAACACAGAAAATCAGCTAGATAGTTTTCTAGTAATTCAAGAAGATACTTCTGACGAAGCAAAATTGCCAATGCCAGACTTATTTGTGGATATATTTTCAGGTTCATCTATCGATCAACTATTAGACAATGAGAGTGAACTAGATGAAGTTAATGATGAGAATATAAGTGCTATTAGAGATGATTTTTCTAATGCTTGGACTGGTCTCTCTGCGCTTGACTCTTGGTCTAAAGTAGATGATACTGAGACTTTAATATTAGAAAAAATGGAAGTTGGTTTTGATTTTTCTAGTTCAGAAGTTGATACAGCTATAGAAGTATCACCAATCTATCACAAAAATATCCATCCTAAAACAAGCAATAAAGAGACTCCTGATGAGGGCACAAATCTGCATCTAAATCTAGAAGTTCCATCTGAACTGTCACCTAATGACACTGCTATTCGTATTCCTTTGCATGATCTAGAAGCATTAGAAGATTTGTCAGAAGAATTATTGATGCGGAAAGGAGGTTTAGATGTTTATTTTGGTGAAATGAAAATATTGTCGGAAGAAGCTCAAAAAAATTTGCAGTCCTTAGCTCTTAACGCAGTTAGTCAAGACCAAGCTGGGATCGTACTTTTGCAAAATACTATAGAAAGCTTAGCAAATGCACTTACTCTCGCTGAGCAACAAACATATGCCATGAGCCAAGATGTCCGACACCTAAGGGGGAATTTGCGTCAGGTGCTAAATACACGCTCTGTGACGCGTGTGTTATTAATCGATATTGAGCAAATGTGCTTGGCAATTCCCAGTAAGGTCATTTTAGAAGTTATTCCTATTGAACTGTATGAGGACTTTGAGAACAGAGAAGCTCTGCTTTGGCGCGATCGCTTGATTCCTGTTGTACGGCTCAATTCTTTGCTAAAACTTAATTGTCGCCATAATCTGAGCCAAGTTTCGCATCAGCCTAATCAATCTCTGCAATTGCATGGTCATCTAGAAAGATATAAGCCTGCTAATGCTAAACCTTCATTTTTAGTAATGTGTCATGAAAGCGATGTATTTGCCTTGCAGACTGATGGCTGCTGGAGTGATCAGGAAGCCACTTTTCATCACATTGAAGGAGATATTACTGTACCCGATATTTTTCTGGGTGCGGTGATTTTAGGCAATAATCAGGCGATCGCTTTGCTCAATCCCTCAGAGTTGGTGAGTCAATGTGTGCGATCGCAATCTGACAAAGTTGTAGACAAAACTATAGACAAAACTGTACTTGTTAAGCAAACCTCTTCGACTCTCCCAACTATTCAACCTATTCAAACTATGCAAACTATCCAGACAAGTTTGCATGATCTAAGTAGCTTGTCTGAGTTTTTTGGGGCAGATGACTCCCAAAAAAAATCCAACCTCCCACAGTCACCTCAGCCTAAAGTTTTAATTGTTGAATCTTCTGCCAACGTTAGGCGCTATTTGGCGATGACCCTAGCAAAGTCAGGTTTTTTGACAGAGCAAGTTCAAAATGGCAAAGATGCGATCGCACTTCTGCAAAAACGTTTAGATACCACACTAGATATTGATCTTGTGATTACTGATTTAGAGATGCCACAAATGGATGGATTTAAACTCTTATCAGATATTCGCAATGATAAATCGCTCCAAAATTTACCCGTAGTAGTACTTACATCTCGTAATAATGAAAATAATCAAAAGCTTGCCTTAGAACTGGGTGCAAATGCATACTTTAGTAAGCCATATCAGGAGCTAGAGTTGGTTACAAGTCTTAAGCGAATACTCGCGATCGCTATGAATTAATAGGTCTATTAGATAGCTGTGCCTAATTAAAAAATCAAACTAGAAATTAAACTAAAAATCAAACTAGAAATTAAGTCTTAGACGAGGTTGCTGGCATAGTGGTCGACCTCGTCTTCTATCTAGATAGTTATGTAGTTTAAACTACAACTTAAACTTACATATTTTATTTATATTGTGTTTAACGAACTATCTAAAATAAGCTTGTATAAGTTATAAGTATTTACATGGGGAAATACTAAATCTTAATTTTATTGACTAAATCTTTGTAATAAATTGAATTTAACGATTGAGTTATTAGCTAAAATTAGCACTCTAATTCTATGCAAGGCAATCTCCACAATCCATACAAGTTATTGCAAGTCATTGCTCAAAAAGACTTAACAGGATGTCTGTCGATATCAACTCCACAAGATAGTGCTGTTACTTGGCAGTTGTATGTTGGCGGGTCTCGTTTGTACTTTGCGACAACAAGTGGCTGTCGCCCCGAGCGTTTTAATCTGCTCTGGCAACAAATGAACCCAAATTTGCCCTTGCCCAAGCTCAGCCCAAACAAGTCAGAATACGAGAGTCTATACGAGTGGCAAGTAGAACACCACATTTCCCTTACTGAATTTCGGCGTATACTGCTCAATTTTTCTAGAGAAGTGCTGATTCAAGCTATTTCACACACCAACACCTACGCAAAATTTGAAGTCAATGTTTGTATCAAGCCCGTACTAATTGCTGCCCCGTTAACTGACATCATTAAACCAGTTTCCAATCATATTCGCTTCTGGCAAAAAATACATGCTTCCATGCCTTCTCCATTTTCGCGGCTCTATCTCGATGATAGTAAAGTCGAATATTTCAGCAGCTTTTGGGAGAATAACACTAATCTATTGAGTGTAAGTCTACCAGTTTGGTTGGAGATATTAGTACAAAAGCTTAGTGTTTATGAGATTTGTCATCAACTTCAATTAGAGCCTCATATTTTATCATCGTGGTTATATCCATTAATTGAAAATAAAACTTTGGAGGTCTTTCCCTCAGCGACAAATCTGTCGATCTTATCTCAAGAACCTACAGGTCCACTAATTGCCTGTATCGATGATAGTAATACTGTACAGCGCCAAGTTAAAATGGTGTTGGAAATGTCTGGATTTCGGGTGTTGGGGATTACCGATCCGACTATCTGTCTCACTTCATTAGTGAGGCAAAAACCAGCCCTGATTTTAATGGATATCACTATGCCAGAGGTTGATGGTTATGAACTCTGCACGATGTTGCGGCAATCTCGACATATGCGGAACATTCCAATTGTGATGTTTACTGGTCGAGATGGTCTTATCGATCGCATGAGAGCGCAACTTGTGGGAGCAAATGACTACATTACTAAACCTGTTAATACTGACACACTAATTACTAAAGTCCAGCGACTACTTCAAAACAACCAAACTCCAATTAACCACCCAGATCAAGAATCACTTAAGGCTCTATGAAAACAGTACTCGTTGTCGAAGATGGACATGCCGAACGGCAACTTATTTCCAGTTTGTTGTCGCGTTCTGGATTTGATGTTGTTTTGCAAGGAAATGCTGAAGATGCTTGGCAATGGCTATCTAGCCATACGATCCCAAATTTGATTGTTTTAGATGTGATTATGCCCGGTCAAAGTGGATTAGATTTATGTCGTACCATTCGCAATCAAGAAAAGTTTAAACAAGTTCCCATTATCTTCTGTACTTCTAAAGATCAAGACTTCGATAAGTTTTGGGCGCTACGACAGGGTGGGAATGCTTATTTGACTAAACCATTTGCGCCCAAGCAGTTACTAGAAACCGTCTATCAGCATGTTAATTAAAACCCAGAACCTATGCTGCGCTTAACACAGGTTTCTCGGTTCTGTGTCTAAGTTCTTAACTACTTAATAGTTTTATGATTCAAGAATATTGTCGACTTAGAGTTTCATCATTACTGCGGATTGCTCTTCCAGTTAGCTATGTTGACGAAGTTGTGCAGTTACAGCCTCAAGATATTAGTCCGATTCCAGGTGTTGATCCTTGTCTATTAGGACTTACTAATCAACGGGGAAGTTTACTATGGGTGCTGCATTTAGAGAAGTTTTTAGGTATTCAACCCAACCCTCTATCGAAGCCAATTATTGCGATCGCTATGCGCGCACAGATGCCAGATGGGGGGATGCGCCGTCTGGCTTGTGTGGTGATGGCTCTTGAAGAAATTGTGATGCTTGATTCGCAAAAGCTAATTCCTCTGCCAGATAAATTGCCGCCACGCCCCAAAGCTTTGTTATCAGGCTTGGTAAAGCTTGATAACAATACTTACGGAGTTTTAAATGTTCCAGAAGTATTTCGACTTTTAAATCCTGATGTGGGTGGAGCGATCGCTGAATTAGTCGATATCTCTACAGCATAAAATCAAAAAACTCACGACTTCAAAGTTCACGATTTATTTACTCGCTATACCTTCTAATAACTTCCCTTAATAATTTCTCTAAATAATTTCTCTAAATATCTAAATAACTTTTATGATTCAAAATAATGATACTTTAATCCCACCATCTCTAACTACTAATGGAAGTCCTAATTCCCGTGACCCCATGGCGCAGATTCTGTATGCCTATGACTTAGAGAGTCAAGGGAATATAGATGCCGCTAGAGAAGTCTATCAGAAAGTTGTTGAAGAAGATATTGATGGAACCTATGCCGCGATCGCGATCGCGGCGATTGCGGCTATGGGCGGAACCTCAACATTAAAAGCCGATCAAGAATCAGCGATCGCGTCACCCGTTGCGCCACTAGAGGCATTATCGAAAAAATCCACTTCGCAATCTTCTCCTCTAGGTTGGTTTTATGACTTTCCAGTTGGACGTAAGCAGTTTGTGGCTTTACTCACTTCTGAGATATTGTCTTTGTCATTAGTCGGCTTTGGCGCATTCTTGATTGGACGATCTTTGCAAGATCAGTTGTTTAAGCAGGCGCAGTCAGAGGTGTCAGTTATGGACATCAACTACAACGTCAAAATTAATCAGATGGGATTTGGCTTTCGGGGGCAGTCTGACAACGCGGCGGTAATTAGCGCCGCGACTACATATGCTAGTAAGCAGCCGATCGCCCCACCACTCAAAGAACAAGTCAAAAAGATATTAGAAAATGAAGTCAAAGCGCGGAAGATTGAATATGCAACCCTAGTCGGGGCTGATGGTAAAGTGATCATCAGTGCCAATAGCGATCGCAATGGTCAGGACTTTGATCCTAATAATTTAGTCAGCGATATTCTCAAAGATGCTAATCAAATCAAAGCGACCGCGATCGTGGGTGCTGATGATCTCCAAAAAGAATCTCCACCTCTGCCCGAGGGCTTTATAGCGACTGATTCTTTGATTCGTTATACAGCTACTGCCGTCAAAGACCCAACCACGCTAAAAACTATTGCTGTGCTAATTTCTGGTGACATTGTCAATAAAAAAACACCAATTGTCGAAAATACTGTAAAAGCTCTAGCTGCCAATTCTCAAGTTGGTAAAAAGGGTTTAGGTGGCTATAGCGCGGTGTATTATCGCAAACCTTCGGGTGAATTTATGATCGCTACTTCAGTCGAGCAGCCAAATGCTGAGACTAGCAATACTAATGTGATCATTTCAGGTGCGGCGGCGGATGATTTGCTCAGTCGGGCGGCGGCTGCCGAAAATGGACAGACTGTAACTGGGCGGGTTTTGATTGGGAATACTTATTACACAATGGCAGCAAGAGCAGTTCCTAATCGGATTGTCGAGACCGATAAGGGCGCTGTCCCGAAATATAGCAATGCACCCGTTGGAATTTTAGTTCGCGGTACACCTGAAACTGAAATGAATGAATTATTGAAAACTACTTGGATTGCTCTGAGTATTTCGGGAATGATTGTAATTCTTTTGGATATCTTGTTAGCGCGACTTTTAAATACAGTGATTGCCAAGCCTGTGCAGGCGCTCACGCCGATCGCGAAGGGATTTGCTCTAGGCGATCGCAAACTGCGTGCTTCAGTCTTTGCCAACGATGAAATTGGTGAATTGACGCGATCGTTTAATATTATGGCGGATAGCATTGAGATGTCGGAGCAGACACTAGCCCGACAAGCATTAGACAAACAGCAAGAGGCAGAATCTCAGCGCAAAGAGAAAGAATTGTTGCAAAGAGAAGTTGTCAACCTGCTCTTAGAAATTGAAGGAGCGCAAAAAGGAGACTTGACTGCCGAAGCGAAAGTAACCGATGGTCTGGCTGGCTCGATCGCTGATGCTTTTAACGCCACACTTCGCAAGTTGCGGAACTTAGTTGAAGAAGTCAAAGCGACCGTCATCCAAGCAGATTTTTTGGCAAAGGAAAGTGAAACCTCGGTGCAGAAATTTTCTGCGGCATCTCTAGCCCAGTCTGACGGTATCGCTCAGGCTCTCATGGCTGTAGAAGAAAACGCACAATCGATCGCGCAAGTTTCTCAGTCAGCTCAAGATGCGGCAACTGTGGCAAGACGAGCTGCGATCGCGGCTCGTGAAGGTGATCTAAAAATGGATCGCACTGTGAGCAGTATCAAAGCAATTCGCTTGACCGTTGCCGCGACATCAAAAAAGATGAAGCAACTAGCGGAGTCATCGCAAGAGGTCTCGCAGATTGTGGCGATTATTTCTAATATTTCAGAAAAAACTAACTTGCTTGCTTTCAACGCTTCAATTGAAGCGGCGAGAGCAGGTGAGAATGGACAAGGTTTTCGGGTGGTTGCTGATGAGGTGCGCCGCTTGGCTGACCGAGTTACCGAGGCAACTAGAGAGATTCAATCACTGGTAACAAATATTCAGCAAGAGACAACCGAAGTCTTAAAAGCGATGGAAGTTGGCACCTCTGAAGTTGTGGCTGGCACGCAGTCAGTGGAAGAGACTAAAGATACGCTCAGAGATTTAGCAGAACTAAGTCAGACCATCGACAACTATTTGCAGACAATTTCTAGTAGTACAATTTCGCAAGCGGAAGTGTCGCAAAAGGTGAACAGCATTATGGAAAATGCTAATGCGATCGCCAAATCCACAGCAACTGATACGCAGACAGTTGTCTCTTCACTACAAACACTGGTGGGTGTAGTCGATGAGTTACAGACATCGGTACGTCAGTTCCGTCTAGAAAAATAACCAAATAATTTAATCAAATAATTTAAAGGCGATCGTAATCGCTAGGAGTAATATTAATGAAAACTTTAAATGCAGAAGTTCTGCATGAGATCGCTATTGAAACCCGTCAATGTTTTCTCAGTGAGGATGCACCTAACTATTTAATAAATCTTCAAAAAGGATTGGCTCAGGTTCAGCTAGATCAGCCTGATTATATTTTTTTGATGCATGCCGCGCATTCCCTCAAAGGTGGTTC
>JAYTWB010000240.1:0-7769 GCA_043743655.1 Cyanobacteriota bacterium
AAGTTATCTGAATTGCTACAAAAAATATGGCCGTTAAAGTTTTAATTCCCACTCCACTCCAACAATTGACCAACAATCAAGCGACCGTAGAATGTACTGGCGCTTCAGTTCAAGAAATGATTGATTCACTGGAAACCAATTGCCCTGGTATCAAAGCTCGCATTTGTGACGACAAAGGCAATCTCCGCCGCTTTGTTAATTTTTATGTCAACAGCGAAGATATCCGCTTCCTCGATGGAGCAAATACTGTCCTTAATGATGGCGATGAAGTAAGCATTATTCCTGCGATCGCAGGGGGCTAAAATCAAAAAAGGCAGAGACTCTCTGCCTTTTTCTAAAACAGTTCAGCAATCATTTGCAGCATCCAAATTGCAGACTGCTTTTTGATATCGGGGTTAACTTTGCCTTTGTCACCCCAATTCTGTAGCCATTTTCCAAAATTGCCCACCGACCCACCGAGCCATTCTTCCACCTTTGCGAGAATCTGTAGTGGTCCGACACCAGTCAAAACTTGGATCGTAAAAACAACTGCAACTATTAGAAATGCAGTTTTAAAACTTGCCTTGATAATACTCAGCAACCACCATAACAGTAGCAAAGAGACTATTAATGAGCCGATCACTAGGGGCAAATTCATAAGGTTTTTCCGATTTAATCTCAAATTTATTCTAAAATCCACTTATTTACAGGGTTTGCCTGCCTTTGGTGGGCAAACCCTGTAAATTTTGTTACTAAATTTTGGCATGTTAGATGTCTCAAGACTTGCAAATTCACCAAGTTAGACTCGATATTTTGCAAATAGAATATGATCGCTTCTGGCAATTTTTATCAGAGGATGAGCGATCGCGTGCTAATAAATTTAAACGCGAACATCTCAAGCGCAATTTTGTGGCGGCTAGAGGCAATTTGCGCGAGATTTTGGCTAAATATTTAGCTTGTGAACCAAATAAAATTGTATTTAGTTATCGCGATCGCGGTAAGCCCTATGTTGAGGGATTTGATCGGGTGATTCATTTTAATTTGGCACATTCTCAAGATTTGGCAATCTATGTGATTAGTGGCGATCGTGAAGTGGGAATCGATCTGGAATATATAAATTTTGAGTGTGATGTTGAGGCGATCGCTAAACGTTATTTTTTGCATTCAGAACAAAAGCTGATTGAGAGATTAAGCGATCGCGCCGATTATTTAGCAAAATATCTAGCTTTTTATCGAGCATGGACTCTCAAAGAAGCTTATGGAAAAGCCACAGGACAAGGTATTGCGAATATTCTTGAGAGTCTAGATGTCTCGGCATTAATGGGGTTGTCAATTGGTGAGACTTTATTAATAAATGACTGGATACTCCAAGCTCTCGATACTCAACCTGATTATTGCGCGGCTTTATGTGTTTCTGTAAGTTAAGTGTCTCTATGAGCTAGGCGCAAAATCTGTCCTGCTAACATCGCCGCCCCGAATCCGTTATCAATATTCACGACACCGACACCTGTCGCACAGGAGTTAAGCATCGTCAGCAAGGGAGCCAATCCATTAAAACTTGCCCCATAACCGATGCTGGTGGGAACTGCCACGATCGGACAATCCGCTAAGCCTGCAACTACACTTGCCA
The DNA here is from genome assembly GCA_043743655.1 of Cyanobacteriota bacterium. GTDB lineage: Bacteria > Cyanobacteriota > Cyanobacteriia > Pseudanabaenales > Pseudanabaenaceae > Pseudanabaena. Next base: position 1,610 of record JAYTWB010000240.1, read on the forward strand.
GCGCTCCTTCCATTCCTGCAACCACAATGATTACTTCTGCATCAGCAATCAAATCCCGATGGCTCAGCAAGCGATGAATCCCAGCCACACCCACATCCCAGAGACGTTTAACCCTAAATCCACAGAGTTCTGCCGTGACGGCGGCTTCTTCAGCGATCGGCAAGTCAGCGGTGCCTGCGGTAATGATCGTGATTGTGCCTTGTTTTGTAATCATTGATTCGCCTAAACAGCAAATTTGGGCGATCGCAAAATATCGCAACCCGCGCAAAGATGGCTGAATCTGTGCATACATCGCCGCCGAAATTTTGGTTGCCATCACCACAGGATTTTTAGACTCCATCACCCGCATGATCTGCACAATCTGTTCAGGAGTTTTGCCAATTCCAAAAATCACTTCGGGAAATCCTGTCCGCAAAGTACGATGGTGATCGATTTTGGCAAAATCTCCCACTGATTCGTAGTGGAGATATTTCATTTTTTCTAAGGCGATGTCCGCACTCAGCTGTCCTTTGGCGACCATTTCGAGCAGTTGCTTTAAGTTATCAGGATTCAAGTTAAATGACCTTCTCAATATCTAGTTTGTTAATATGTTGATTAACTTTATATCTTCCTGCTAATTTTTTTAACTTGCTAATTAGTCTCTCTAATTACTATTGCCATATGGAAATAGATTACATTGCTCTATTCGTTGCAGATGTAGCGCGATCGCTAGTTTTTTATCGTGATGTTTTAGGCTTTAGCTTTGAGAAGCCAGCTAAGCCCGATGGTGCAGAAGGCTATAGTGGTAAGCTAAAAATCGGTCTTTACGATCGCAGTTGGTTGCCAAAGTTACTTGGCGATCGCGGCAAACAGATGATCAGCGGCAATCCATTTTTGCTATCGATGAGCGTTGACAATCTCGATCAGGTTTACCAAAAAATACTTGATCTTAATTTTGATTTTGAGATAGATGTTATTGCTGCACCCGCAGTCATGCCTTGGGGACAAAGACTTTTATTCTTGAGTGATCCCGATGGCAATATCCTTGAAATTGTCCAGTCACGATAAAACCAAAAATTAGGGAATGTGCTTTGTCCGTTCTCTGACTTTTGGTTTGATTGCTATATATTGAACTTTGGTTAAAACTTCACAGGTTTATAATGACTATGCCAGCGCCAAACGATATTCCTGTTGCCGAGAGGGTTAGTGATCCTAAGCGATTGCTCCCCAAGCAAACTGTGTCAACTAACCCGATTTTGCGATCGCTACAGTCTGTTCCTTGGTGGGGATATAGTTTAGCCGCCCTAGCATTTATATCACCTCTAGTTAGCACACGGATTTGGTTTGCGCTTAATGCCAACGCATCAACTCAGTCGTCTCAAGCGTCATCTGTTGAAACTCCTCAGCCAATAGCTGCGACACCATCTATGCCCACAGTCGCACCATTTATAAACGCAAATATAAGCACAAATATAGACGCAACTCCCGTTGCTACTGCTAGCCCAGAAGTTTTGACCAAAGAACCTGAAGGCACGCCAGATTTATTTGGTCATCACTCCTATAGTGAAGCTCCCCTCGCTCAATTACGCACCGTTGGCAGAGCAGGCGATGGCTATGAGATTCGACTTCGCGTATCGGCGGCAAAAAGCTATCTCAGTATGGAGGCAGCCGCAAAAGCTGATGGTGTTGATCTGGTCGTGATTTCAGGGTTTCGGACGATCGCTGAGCAGCAACAACTTTTCTTTGAGATCAGCAAGCAACGCAACCAAACTCCCGCCCAACGCGCTAAGGTCAGCGCACCACCTGGACATAGCGAGCATCACACAGGCTACGCGATGGATATTGGCGATAGCAACGCACCCAGCGCCAATTTGTCAACCAGTTTTGAGAAGACGGCGGCTTTTCAATGGCTCCAAAGTAACGCTGCAAAATATAGCTTTGAAATGTCATTTCCACCTAACAACCCTCAAGGTGTGATGTATGAACCGTGGCACTGGCGATTTGTCGGTGATGATGATAGTCTGGCAACCTTCTACAAAAAACAAAATCGCAGTACTTCCTTTATCAAAAAACCATAATTCAAATTAACTAAATTAATTTTAAAAGCCATAATTAGGTATTCTCACTTCGCGAGAATACCTGCCTTACTTCTAAAATTTGCCATGAATGTTACTGCTACTGATTTACTAGCGATCGCCATATTTACGATTACGATGATGTCTCTGGTTGGCTCCATGTTTGGCTTGTCACCAGTTGTACCTAGTGCGATCGCGATTGTCTTACTCGGTGCATGGGGTATCGATATTGGCTTTTGGCAAGGTAAATTTGGAGCATATGCTCAAGTATGGCTAAGAGCGCGATCGCCTCAATATCGTGCGCGCGTTTCGTATCACGAAGCAGGACATTTTCTCGCTGCTCATGTATTGGGATTTAAAGTCGTTAGCTATGCGATCGCGGGTCTTGTTGGTAAATCCCTAGGTGAGATATTAGCCGATAAGACTTTTGCAGGGATAGAAGGCAGTGTCGAGATCGAACTGGATGGATCACCTAATTCTGTAAATTTACTTGATCGTTACTCCACTCTCTATATGGCAGGTATAGCCGCCGAACAACTCATGTGCGATGGTGAAACAGAAGGAGGAATTGATGACGTTCAACGCTTACGTCAAGCGATTTCACATCTGCCCAATCCGATGACTCAAGAACGTTGGGCAATGTTAAATGCGCGCAATTTATTAAGCGATCGCCGACCAGTTTTAGTTGCACTCGCTACCCAGATGCTAAATGGAGCAAGTGTCGAAGATTGCTATCAAGTTATTATCAATACAGAAAAAACTTTGAGCATGAGTAGCTCAACATAATTAAAACCCAGATTGTGGGTCGAGGCGGGCGACTCACAATCTGGGTTTTAAGGCTTTTTATTTAAACTGTGGCGGGAGCTTTGATGTTCTCTTCCCACTTTCGGGGGACACTCTCGCGGCGGATATTGCGCCAGATTTGAGTCGCAGCAGCCGTGCCATCAGCTACGGCTATCGACACTTGGTTTAAGCCTTTCTTCAAATCACCTAATGCAAAAATGCGATCATGACTGGTTTTTGCCATCTCATTTGTCACTAGATTCTGTCCATCCCACTCCAGACCATCAATACCTTTAAGGTAATGACTATGATAAACAGAACCCATACTGACTAGCCCTGTTGTTGCTTCAACAATCGTACCGTCAATGAGTTCCACTCCACTAAGCTGATGGTTTTCACCTAAAAACTTCGCGATCGCACCTTCATAGAGTGGATACCCATGATCCGCTAGCTTCTGTTTCATCGCGTCACTAACTGAGACTAACCCATGAGTTAGCACCGAAATATAGGGCGTGAACCAATTTAATACAAAGGCAGCATTAATTTGAGATTCAGTATTTGCAATCAACACCGCTTTCTGATCCCACATATCAAAACCATCACAAATCATGCAGACATGAAGCGTATAGCCAGCATAATCATAGACATTCTGCATATTTTCTAGTTGCGGCAGATTATCCATGATTCCCGAAGCGGCAATCACATATTTACTCCGAAATACTGGATAAGTGCTATCTTTTTTACCGATTTTAACTTTGACAGCAAAAGTTTCCCCTTCATCAGTTACCTCTTCGACATAGCCGCGCAGATGATCAGCTCCCCACTCCAGAGATTGCTTAGTACCATGATTTAAGATCGTGCTTCCCGAAGTATGCGGATCAAGTCCGACATAGTTCCGCAAATCTTGCATCCATAGCGATCGCCCTTTACCTTTTTCGATCACTAGACACTTAAGCCCATAGCGGGCCAAATAAATCGCTGCGGATAGTCCACCCATACCACCGCCCACCACGATCGCATCATAGAGAGTATCAATACGCTCATTAAGATTTTTGCTAGAGAGTTTCATGTCATCCCCATTAAAGTAATTTAATCGCGACTATAGCAGTGCAGAACGCACCGCTATAGTAGTTGGTTTTACTAGCCAACAAATGCTAAGCGAGGAGCAGAAACACCCGCAGATTCAGAACCCTTCAAGTAAGCCAAAATTGTATCAGCATCAGAAACTTCAAAAGGATCGGTAGCACAGTTATCAGCAAAACCAGGCTCTGCAAATACCTTTTCGATTTGGCAATTATTTACCACCATTGAGTAGCGCCAAGAGCGAAGTCCAAAGCCAATATTGGACTTGTCAACCAACATTCCCATCTTGCGAGTAAATTCACCCGAGCCATCAGGAAGCAAGAATACATTCTTAGCACCGACTTCTTTGCCCCACTTGAACATCACAAAAGCATCATTGACGGATACACAAATAACTGCATCAACACCTTGAGCTTTGAATTCTTCATAAAGCTCTTCGTAACGAGGTAGATGATTGGATGAGCAGGTTGGGGTAAATGCACCTGGTAATGAAAAAACTACTACTTTTTTACCAGCAAAAAGGTCTTGCGTAGTCTTGTCTTCCCAACGATAAGGGTTGGAACCTTCTACAGATTCATCACGGACGCGAGTCTTAAAAACAACGTTTGGTACGGTTTCGATAGCTGCCATTTTTTTCTCTGAGTTGGTATGAAAAGTTTGGATTTGGAGAAGAATAATCGTCTCTGCAACTAAGAATAATTCTGATTTCTTAGTAAGTCAATAGTCAGAATTACTTATTTATAGTAAAAAATTAAATAAAATTGTTATTCTTAGAAGAGAATGCTAATATTCCAAAACGCAATCATCGTTAAGTCGTAGATTTATTTTTAGATTGATTTTTCATCGCAAAACTTAGTTTAGGTTTTGAGTGTTATAGAGTGAAGTTGGAGCAAATATCATGAAAAAGCAAGCGGAGCAGGTTATTCAAACCCTGAAGTCTAAAGGGCTTCGGGTTACACCTCAGCGATTTGCGGTTTATACAAATCTATGCGATCGCACCGATCATCCCACCGCCGATCAGATATTGAGCGACCTCAATCAAAATGCCCCAACTTCTTCTCAAGCAACTGTTTACCTTTCGCTCCAGACTTTGCGAGATGCTGGCTTAGTGCGCGAAGTTTTGTTAGAGCAAGGCGTTTGCCGCTATGACGCAAATGTGCAGCCACATCATCACTTTCGCTGTAAATGCTGTGGCGAGATTGAAGATATTGCGTGGAATACTTTTGAAGGACTAAGTTTTCAGCAAATACGCTCAGGTTTAAAAGTCGATAGCTATGAAGTGACCGTAAGTGGTGTTTGCGATCGCTGCTTGCCTCAATAAATTAAGAATAAAAAAAGCGGGCTAAGCCCGCTTTTTTTATTCTTTGGTTGGGGGTAAATCTGGTGGCGATCGCCTTTGACGGCGAGGACGACCTAACGACTTTAAACCAGCTTTGATACCCGCAAATGCACTTTTAGTCGCGATCGAAGCACTCGAAGCACCCTCACGCACACCTTTGATCCCATCATTTACTTGCTTGACAGCTTCACCCGCGTTTTTTGCCCCCTGATTAAGCTCATCACTCAGCTCACTCAGTTCTAGCCCAGTCAACCGAATCGCCTCAAGCGTGGCAGGTAACTCTCTCGATAATGTATCAGCCAAGCGAATGATACTATTAGCCGCTTTTGCTAGCTCCTGAAAAGCGGGAATCGCAGTCAATAAAAGAATCGTCAAACAGACGACCACCAATAAAAACGACAAACCCAGCAGAAAGATCGCTTCTGACATAATTTCTTCTTATAAGTACTTACTTTTAAGGGTTAAATTCTTAATCTTCATCTTCATCTAGGCGATCGCCCATATCCACCTGTGAACCAGTTATCGAAATTGCTAATTCTTCTTGAAGCTTACGACTAGCCTCCTGCCCTGTAGCGATCGCATCTTGCAACCTGATTATCGCCTCATCGATTGTGCGTTGTGCTTGCTCAGTAATCCGATCAGCCTGATATTGCATATTAGAACCTAATTCCTCAGCTAATTTTGGCAAATCCTGTGCCGAACGCTTTAAATCTTGACGAGTTTCCTTACCCGATCGTGGTGCAAATAAAATACCCGCCAGCGTACCGATCGCTGTACCCACGATCAATCCACCAAAAAACTTACCTGCGCCGTTTGACATTATGCTTGCTCCCTGACGACTTGTTACTCACCGAATTTGACAAGCTTTTACCAGTTTGTTTCCAAATACTCCCTACAAAGG
>JAYTWB010000241.1:0-5709 GCA_043743655.1 Cyanobacteriota bacterium
TCTCATCTTTTGACCAAAACCCAGCGAAGGGAGGGATACCACTAATCGCGAGAGTACCGATAAAAAAGGTAATCGCAGTGATCGGCATATATTTTCGTAAACCGCCCATGACGCGCATATCTTGAGCGACATCAGGATCATGTCCGACTACTTCTTCCATGCCGTGAATGACAGAACCAGAACCGAGGAACATCATTGCTTTGAAATAAGCATGGGTCATCAAATGGAATAAGCCCGCGCCATAAGCACCAACGCCCATACCCATGACCATGTAACCCAATTGGGAAACTGTGGAATAGGCTAACCCTTTTTTGATGTCGTTTTGAGTGACGGCAATACTTGCGCCAAGAAACGCGGTAAAGGCACCTGTCCAAGCGATCGTATTCATCACCGCAGGAATTTCCTCGAATACAGGAAACATCCGCGCGATCAGGAATACACCTGCGGCGACCATTGTTGCGGCGTGAATTAATGCGGAAATGGGAGTAGGACCTTCCATCGCATCGGGTAACCAAACATGGAGCGGAAATTGAGCAGATTTGGCGGCGGGTCCCATGAAGACGAGAATTGCGAATAGTGTCGCAAGCCCAACACTCAAAGCCCCAGACTCAACTAATTCGCTTAGTTTCGCGCCCATTTCTGTGAATTCAAACGTACCCGTTGCCCAGTACAAGCCAAGTAATCCCAGTAATAGCCCAAAGTCACCAACGCGGTTAGTGACAAATGCTTTTTGACAAGCATCTGCTGCTCCTTTGCGATCAAACCAAAAGCCGATCAGGAGGTAAGAACACATCCCCACTAATTCCCAGAAAATATAAATCTGGACTAGGTTGGGGCTAATTACTAATCCCAACATCGATGATGTGAATAAGCTGAGGTAAGCATAAAATCTCACATAGCTGGGATCGTGCGCCATGTAGCCATCGGTATAAATTTGTACCAAGAAAGCAACAGTGGTAACGATGACCAGCATCATCGCGGTGAGGTGATCGATTACAAATCCCATATTTAGATGAAACGTACCTGCTTGCGCCCACTCAAATGAGTACAGATAAGGATCATGTCCTTGTATCTGACTCCAAAGCAGGTTAAAAGCCATCACCATTGCGCCGCCTGTGGCGGATACGCTAAGGATTGACCAAAGCGATCGCAGTTTGTTGGTGGATTTGTTAAAGGTAATCAGTCCTGTGCCGATGATCAGTGCTGCGGCAAGTGGCAGCAAGGGAATCAGCCATGCGTATTGATATGCTAAGTCCATAGGTCGCGATTGCACGCAAAGTTTATTTGTAGAGATGCTGCTAATAAGTCAGTCTACTACAGCGTGATGGAGTGCGCTGTGTTAAGCATGAGCATTTCTACTGAACGAGCTACTCAACAAGCTTTTACTTGTTGCTATATTATTTGAAGCGCCGTTGACGCTTCAAATAAAAAAAGAGATATTCCATTGACTACTGCTTCGCTTTCACTAGCGCTTTCACAGCGCGCTATTCAAACTAAAGAATCACAAATTCGTGAGGCTTCACGCTACTGCGAGAAGTTTGGGGCGATCAATCTTGCTCAAGGACTTCCCGACTTTCCGACTCCTCAGGCTCTCAAAGATGCAGCGAGAGAGGCGATCGCGGCCGATCTTAATCAATATGCTGATAGTTGGGGATGGGTAAAGCTTCGTGAAGCGATCGCTGAAAAAATGCAACGCGACAATCAGATCGCGGTTGATCCTGAGACTGAAATTACAGTTTGCTGCGGCGCAACCGAAGGGCTGAATGTGGCATTGATGTCGTTGATCGACCCAGGCGATCGCGTATTGATTTTTGAGCCATTTTACGAAAACTATATTCCCAATCTAGTAACTGTGGGAGGCATACCTGAGTTTATTCGATTGCAACCACCACAATGGGAAGTTACCACCGAGATGCTGGAGCCTATTTTTAAAAAAGGAATCAAAGCGGTAATCATCAATAGCCCTGCAAATCCCACTGGCAAAGTATGGACGCGAACAGAATTGGAATTGATCGCTAAACTTTGCCAGCAGTATGATGTCTATGCAATTACCGATGAGATATATGAATACATTGTCTATGAAGGTGAACATATTAGTCTGATGAGCATTGAGGGAATGCGCGATCGCACAATTGTCGTAAATGGATTTTCCAAAACATTTTGTATCACAGGTTGGCGTTTGGGCTACACGATCGCTACTCCTGAGATCACGGCTGCGATGAGGCGTATCCATGACTTCATCACGATTAGCGCTCCTGCTCCTTTGCAACATGCGGCACTGACAGCGATGCAATTTGGACGCGAATACTTTACAAATATGGCACTCGATTACAAACGTAAGCGCGATATTCTGTTTCCAGCTTTAGTCGAAATGGGCTTATCACCCGTACTTCCTAAAGGTGCGTATTACATTTGGACTGATAGTTCTATTATTGCTAAAGATGCAAATAGTGCAGCTTTTCGCCTTGCTAAAGAGGCTCTAGTTGCCGCAGTACCCGGCACCTGTTTTAGCCATCCTGAGCGCGAAAAAGTGAATGCTCTACGGTTCTGTTTTGCCAAAAAAGATAGCACGATTGAAGCGGCAGTTGAGAATTTGCGTAGACTCAAGTTTTAAACCAGAGTCGGGAGTGCCTAGCGCTCTCTATTCTCGTTTAAAATTCTAGATTAAATTCTGGATTAAGATAAATATAAAACCAAGTTGGATAATCCATGCAAGTTAGTGAGATCGCAGTTTCGCCATTTTCTCAAAAACTGCCAGCGCCGTTTTTAAAAAATAAGATATCGGTGTTACAGATCAATTTAGGCAAAATTTGTAACCTTGCTTGCGCGCATTGCCATGTTGAGGCAAGTCCTAGCCGAACTGAGGAGTTAAATCCAGAGATTTGCCAACAGCTAATTAAGATTATTGAGCGCTTTCCCCAAATTCAGACCGTAGACTTAACTGGCGGCGCACCTGAGATGCTACATGGATTTCGTGACTTAGTTAAGGCAGCGCGATCGCATAATAAAGAAGCGATCGCGCGGTCTAATCTCACAATATATTTTGAGCGTGGTTACGAAGATATTCCCGAATTTTTTGCCGAAAATCAAGTGCGCGTTGTCGCCTCATTACCTTGCTATCTTGAAGACAATGTCGATAAAATGCGTGGTAAAGGTGTATTTGATCGTTCGATTCAAGCTCTGCAATGGCTAAATCGACTCGGCTATGGCACTGATTCTCGTCTGGTTTTGGACTTAGTTTACAATCCACCACTGCCAACATCTAATCAATTTACGCTTGCTCCCAATCAACAAAGTCTAGAATCAGCTTACAAAGAGCAGTTACAACAGCATTTTGGAATTGTTTTTAATAATTTATTTACAATTACCAATCTTCCAATTGGTAGAAGTAAGTTCCATTTGCAACATCGCAAGTTAGAAACTGAATATTCGCATTTTTTAGAAACTCATTTTAATCTAGCTACACTTGATCATTTAATGTGTCGCAATCAGCTTTCAGTTGACTATCTAGGTAATATCTATGATTGTGATTTTAATCAAATGGAGAACTTGCCAGCGCGATCGCGCAATGGTGAAGTTTTCACCGTAGCAAAAATATTAGAGTTAGAAAGTTTGGATATTATTGATAATATCCAAACCAATATTTATTGCTATGGCTGTACGGCTGGAAACGGTTCTAGCTGTTCGGGCGCATTGTTATAGTTATCCTGATTTGACGTTGATTAAGGCACAGGCACAACATCAAGAAGTCGCTGAATAACATTTTTAGCTGATCGCCTTCCAGCCGTAATCATCCGATGTCCTAAGACATATGGAGCAAGGAACTTGATATCATCAGGAAGGACATAATCGGATTTGCGATCGCGTTCCAGCATTTGCTGAATAAATGCATAGCTTTGAGCCGCACGCAATAATGCCGAAGTACCTCTAGGACTGACTCCTAGCGTGATTTCATCGTCATTGCGAGTCGCTCTAACGATATTGACGATATATTGGCTAGTCGCATCACTAACAGGAACTTGCTTGCAGAGTTGACGGATTTCTAAAACTTCTTCTGGAGTGATACATGGTTCCAACTGAGCTGAACCAATTTGCCCTGTTTGCATCCGTTTTATCATTTCTAACTCTTCCACTTCGTTAGGATAGCCGATGCTGAAGGATAGAGCGAATCGATCAAGTTGCGCTTCGGGCAAGGGAAATGTGCCTTGATATTCGATTGGATTTTGGGTAGCGATCGCAAAAAATGGGGAAGGAACTTTTCGCGATATACCATCGACTGTAACTTGAGACTCTTCCATTACTTCTAGCAATGCTGATTGAGTGCGTGGTGTGGCGCGATTGATTTCATCAGCTAACAAGATATTTGCAAATACAGGTCCTGGAAGGAATTGAAATTCACCTTTTTGCGGATTCCAGATATTTGTACCCGTAATATCAGTTGGCAACAAATCGGGCGTACATTGCACACGCTGAAACTTGCCAGAGATAGAGGCGGCTAGAGACTTAGCAAGCAGAGTTTTGCCCACGCCTGGGACATCCTCTAGCAAGGCATGACCACCAGAAAAAAGCGCTACTAAAACCAATTGGATGGCTTCATCTTTGCCAATGATCGCTTTACCAAGATTATTAATTAACTGCTGTACTTTGAGTTGCGTTTCCATATTCCCCATCAAGCTGGCGCTGTCGAGTTTTGCAATACTTGTGGTAATAGCCTATCGCAGTTCGCTACTACTTGTCTGCTAAGATCAATACTGTGAGGAGAAAGGAGTTGCATGGCTGGATATACGCTGATTTTAGCGATTTTAATCTTAGGTGGCATTATTGCGACATTAGGCGATCGCATTGGCACTAAGGTTGGCAAAGCGCGACTTAGCATATTTAACCTGAGACCGCGTGACACCGCCACAGTCGTCACGATCGCCACAGGTGGCATGATCTCTGCCTCGACATTAGGGATTTTATTATTACTAAGCGGACAACTCAGAGACGGACTATTTCGGCTGGAAAGTATTCGCTCAGAGCTATATAGCAGCCAAGAGCAGAAGCAAAAAATTGAAACTGAGCTAAATGCTTCTAAAACTGAACAAGAAAAAGCCCAACAACGTCTAGGTCAGATTAATAAGTCTCTAGTCCAAGCTGTACGAAAACAATCAGAAACCCAAGCTTTATTACAGTCGGTCGAAACCAAGTTTGCCAAAGCAGACGAAGAACTCCAACAAGCATCAAAACAAGAAGCTGATCTACGTGATCGCGTTCAAAGTCTGACCAAAGAACAAGAAAATCTCCAGTCCGAGAGTATCCAGCTAAAAAACGAAAAAGAACGAATTTCTAGCGAATTAACAACTATCTCGCGCGATCGCGAAACGCTCAAACAAAAAGTTGATGAATCAGAACAACGTTTGATCTCGATCGATAAACAACGACTCGAACTTACTTCCGAAATCGCCTCGCTCGAAAACGTGCGGGAACAACTACTCGTCAGCCTCGAAGCTTTACGCAAAGGCAACGTTGCCATTTTTGCCGATCAAATTTTATCGATTGGGGTTGTGCGTCCCAATCTTAGTAGTGCGGAGTTACGTCAAGCCAGTATCCAATTAATCCAACAAGCTGAACTTAATGCGCGTCAACTCCTCGATTTCTTACCTGATCAAGCCCCAAAAGAGCCGATTATTAGGATTACTGACAAGCAAATCGAAACGTTGTTCAACC
>JAYTWB010000242.1:0-5961 GCA_043743655.1 Cyanobacteriota bacterium
GGGGGATTAAACCCAGCTTGCTGAACCCATGAGGCGAGCATGGTGGCGGTTTCGCCATCTTGCTGTGAAGTGACAATAAACAATCCACTCGCGATCGCACCAATTGCTGAGCCTAGTTGTTCATTTTGAGAGATAGTATCAGTCATTATTTGAAAAATTAATGGGAAACATAAAATACTAGATTAGACGTAAGCAGTCTCGAAGCCCCACCAGAGTAAGAAAGCGATCGCACTCAATACAACAATGCTAGAAAGCACGATAGATACTGGACTGTCTGCGTTTGCAAACTTCATGATGCCGCGATTAAAATCTGTCATGTAAACAAAACCCCAGCTAAATGATTTAGATTATTTAATCAAAACAATCTATTTATAAATCTATTTCGATGGTGATCACTTAAAAGTAACAAAATCTCTGGGAACAAGCATTTAAGAATAGTAATTTACCTATGACTGACAGGCTACGCATTTTTTGGCTACCTTCTAAGCCTATAAAAAGATTAAAAGAATTACCCTCAGATGCAGGTGTGTATTACGTTACTGCCTTTTGGATTGTGTTTTATGTGGGTAAAGCGAAAAACTTACGCAATCGTTGGAAACCAGCGCACCACCGTTATCAACAGTTTGAGCTTTTACATCCATTTGGGAGATTACATTACAAAATTTTGGCTGTTAATCAGTTACATTCCTATGAAAAAAGTGAAATCGCAAGATTTTGTCCTGCGTGGAATCGGACAGCTAGACCAACTCCTTGGAATTTACTATGCTTGTTTTGGGCAGTGTGGGGACGTGTTGTTGTTTATGCCTTGTTGCTCTTACTAGCGATCGCTACGCTTATTTATTTGATATTTATTTGATACAACATTCTCGTAATCAGAGAGGCGTAAAGCTCTCTGTCTATCAACTTTTGATGTTAAATTAGGATAATCAATCAAGAGAGTCAAACATAATGCTCCCACTAATTGGAATTTTACTAATGGTTGGCTATGTATTCGGACTTGTAAAATTTTTGCAAGGGTTTCGCCGCACCAATTTTTCAGGCAATCAAGTCCAGCTAGCCCTACTCTGGCCTGTATTAATTATCGTAAATGGCAGCTATCGCGAAAATTTTCTTAAAGCACTTAAAGGCTCTTAATTTAATGACTTGGTGGAAACGACTGAGAGCCAATCCTCTAGCTTGGATTGGGATCACGATTTTGATTAGCTTTTACGCAGCAGCAATACTGGCTGACTTTGTAACGCCTTATGGTGTCAACGAATCAGTCAAAAATGGGGCTTTACTACCACCTACCCAAATATATTGGCAAAATCAAGCAGGGCAATTTGTGGGCGCTCATGTCTATCCGACAACTCAAGGCAAAGTCGATCTTGAAACAGGCGATCGCGCCCTGATTATTGACTATACAAAACCATCACAAATTCAAATTTTGCATGGCGGACATTTGTTCAGCACGATCGGTGAAGGGAAGCTAAACTTACTTGGAACCGATGAACAAGGTCGGGATCAGTTAACTCGGTTGCTGCATGGGGGCAGGATCAGCCTATTAATTGGCTTTATTGGGACAACTATTTCTTATGCGATCGGCTGTATTGTCGGTGGCATCTCTGGTTATATTGGTGGTTGGCTTGACGTGATCCTGATGCGTTTTGTTGAAATCCTGATGTCAGTTCCCTCAATATATTTATTAGTAGCATTAGCGGCGATTTTGCCACCACAAATCAGTAATACTCAACGATTCGCGCTAATTATCGCCATCATTTCCTTTGTGTCATGGGCAGGCTTGGCAAGGATTATTCGCGGACAAGTATTGTCTATTAAAGAACAAACTTTTATTCTGGCAGCGCAGGCATCAGGCGCAAGTCCATTGCGGATTGTTCTGAACCATATTTTGCCCCAGACCCTCACATTTATCATTATTTCTGCGACTCTTGACATCCCTCGATTTATTGTCGTAGAGGCAGTATTGAGCCTAGTTGGACTTGGGATACAGCCGCCTGATCCGTCATGGGGGAATATGCTATCTTTGTCTACTAACGCATCCATTGTAATTTTACAACCTTGGCTAGTGTGGACTCCTGCATTGGCGATTGTATTGACAGTGCTATCATTTAATCTCTTGGGTGATAGCTTGCGTGATGCCCTTGACCCCAAAAATATTAGGCAATAAACTTTAGAATATTTAGCCAGAATGCTCATGCAATTGAGTAGTATGAAAATAGAGTTTAGAATATCTCATATTTTCAAAGACATATTTCTAAAGACAAGTTTTTGCTCTTTTGTCATGTCGATCTGAAAGTTAGCATCAGCAAAATAGGAGAATATTCAGCGTGCAGTATTTAGCGGAACTTCAAAAAACTCAAGCAGCTTTTGGCTTAGGTGGTAATTCATCTATTCGTTTATTGGCGCGTAATACAGGAGAAAATGTCTGGCTACCGATTACTAATGAACAAGTTTTATCGGTTCAAGACTCAAGTCAGGCAAAAGATTTTAAAGATGGTCAGATGGTAATTGCTGAGGTAACAGGCAATAACCAAGTTCAGAGTTTTCAAGATGCTTCTAAAAAAATAGTTAACATCTTGCAAGCTTTTTCGCGATCGCAAGACAAGTATAAATCTGCCGAAGAAGAAGTTGAGCAATGGAAACAGTCTCTTAATTTTCAGAGCCAAGAGCTACATCGCCGTGAACAAGAATTAGAACAGAAAGAATCAGAACTAGAGCAACTTGATGCAAGGCAACAAGAAGTTGAGGAGTTAGAAAGGAATTTTGCTAAAGAACGTCATGAGATTGAACAGTTACGAAAAAGTATGGAAGCTGATCGTGGACAAGCTGAAGCCAAAGCCTCAGCGTTAACTATTGAACAAGCTGATCATATCAAAGTCCTGATTAGTCAATTATCGACAAGTTTTAACAATCCAGATGCGCTCAGAGAGAAAATTTATAGCTCACTGGATTTAGTCAACAAGCGACAAAGTGTGTTGACTGAGTTTTGGCAAAATCTCGATAAACTTAAGAACGAAGCTGAAAAACAAAAGGGGATTTTAAATAAATCAACCGAAGAGCTAAGTACACGCAAAAGTCAATGGCAGCAGACTCAAGTTGCTCTTGCTGATGCACAAGCCGAGCTTAAGGCTCAGCGTGGCATCTTGAAGTTACAAGAAAATAATATGGCAATGTCTAAAGTGCAACTCGATGCACAAATAGACTTATACGAACAGACTTGCAATGCGATCGAGTCATTTGGTGGACCTGGTAGCATGGAAGTACTTAGTCCAGAAGAAGAAAATCGTTTGCAGTCAATGTCTATTGAAGACCTAGAGTCGACAATTAAAGTCTTGCAAGCAGATTTTGATAAGTTGGCTAATTATGTTAGCGCGCAAGAGGATGAATTAGCTGGACTAGAAGGGGAAATCGCTGATTTCCAAAGTCAAGTGGAAACAGCTGATCAGTTTGCACGGATTGAACTCGAAAGTAATAAAGAATTTGCAGAGGAGCAGTACAAGCTTCTTGAAGAGAGCGTTTCAGGAATGAGGCGCAGTATGCAAGAGCGTCTGTCAGTGCTGAATCAACAAAAGGCAGTTTTAGATCGCCGTAAAGGGATCGCCGTTGAATCAAGTCCAGTTCAAAGTTTATTGCCTTTGCTATCGCAAATTGAGGCTCAAAAAAATCGTCAAGATCAAGAACTGCGAAAGATGGAGAGCCAAATTGAAGCCGTAAGAAACTATACACAGCAGCAGCAAGAAATGCTGAGTAGACAAACTCAAGAGCATTTGCAGCAGGAGCAAGTTATTCGCGCTAGCGAGACTCAACAACAAGAGCGGATTAGAATGGTTGCTGAATTATTAGGACAAATTAGCGCGCAAGAGCAGCTCTTGCGACCCGTGCAAGATATTGTCGATACTCTGCGTCCTCAATTAGAAGGAGCTATGCAGGATTTGGGTGCGATGTCAAATGGTACTAACTCTTCGCAAATTTTGACTGATTTACAATCTGTAATTCAAAATCTAGTTCTTGTCTAAAGAGGTGATGAGGTCGCGTATGACCTCATCACTGGGAATATCTTTGTTAATCTTCGATTTTGACTGAAAGTATTTTATCGCCACGACTGATGGCTAAAGCTACTTCGGTATCTTCAGTATGACCAAAAGCGGCATATTGACCATCTAAAAATGATGCGTCACCGAGTGTGATAAAGAATTGACTGGTGGCACTGTTTGGATCGTTAGTGCGTGCCATTGAGAATACACCTGCTTTGGTGTGCTTAATGATTGGTTTCTTACCACCAGTTAAGACTTGACCAACGGTTGCGGCGGTGTCACCTTCTGCCCAGATTTCTAGTTTGATGCGATCGCCTGATCCACCAGTACCATTACCTGCTGGGTCGCCGCCTTGAATTACAAATCCCGGCTCGACACGATGGAAGGTCAGTCCGTCATAAAAACCATGCTTAGATAGGTCAACGAAGTTTTTGACAGTGATTGGAGCATGTTCGTCATCAAGTTCGATGCGAATTGTTCCCTTAGCAGTTTCCATTACAGCACGGATCATAAATCGAATTACCTGAAGTTTTAATTTTGTTTAGCAGCTTAGAGTATAGCAACCACTAAGGCAGTTAGATATAAAACTCAGCAATTAAGGTAGCGCTTTGCACTGCTTCAACTGCTGAGTTATGATGGAATTATAGACCGCCTTTAAAAATTGCAAATAATTATGGATAGCAATAATTTGCTCAAGCAATTACTAATGCTTGGCGTTGGTACGACTTCGATTGTGTTAGAAAAGATCAAAGAAGCTAGTGAAGATTGGGTCAAAGACGGCAAGATTGATCCTGAACAAGCTTCTGAGATTTTTAATGATATCGCCAGTCGTCTCAAATCAGAGCAGGGAAATCTGGAGACTCTGATTCAGCGTCAGATCAAGAATGTGATGCAAGATTTGGGTGTGCCACGTCAAAATGAAATGGATGAGTTGCGTGGACGGATCGATCGCCTTGAACGTCAGTTTCGTGAGTTGGAAAATAAACAATGGCGCTAATTATTTAGGGTTAATTATTAAGGACGCTAATTAATGGATGCTTCAGGAATTCTCTATTTAGTTGGAACGCCAATTGGTAATTTGGAGGATATGACTTTTCGGGCGATCGCTACGCTCAAACAGGTTGATTTGATTGCGGCTGAGGATACACGACACACGGGTAAGCTGTTGCATCATTTTGGAATTGAAACTCCACAAACTAGTTACCACGAACATAATGCTTTTAAGCGGGTTCCTGAGTTAGTTGAGAAGTTGTTGGCAGGAATGGAGATCGCTTTGGTGACTGATGCAGGAATGCCTGCGATTTCTGATCCTGGAGTAGAACTGGTGCAAGGTTGTATCGCGGCTGGAATTAGAGTTGTTCCGATTCCTGTTGTGACGGCTGGTATTGCGGCGCTAACTGCTTCTGGTTTTGCAACGCAGTATTTTGGATTTGATGGATTTTTGCCTACTGATAAAAAAGAAAAACGCGATCGCTTAGAGATTTTGCGACTGGAAACGCGGACGATGATTCTCTATGAATCGCCACATCGGTTGTTACGCACGCTTGCAGATTTGGCTGAAAGTTTGGGAAGGTCACGGCAAATTGCGATCGCTAGAGAGTTAACTAAACTCCATGAACAATTTTGGCGAGGTTCAATTGAAGATGCGATCGCCTATTTCACAATTCAGTCTCCTAGAGGCGAATTCACGTTGGTTTTAGAAGGAGCAGAGCCTAGTCAGAAACCTGTTTGGACTGAAGACATTATTCTAACGGAGTTACAAAATCTGATTGAATCAGGAGTTTCGCGATCAGAAGCAAGCCGTCAATTAGCCGAACTCGCTGACTTATCACGCCGTCAAATTTACCAGCTAGCGCTAACTATATAAAAGCCAGACCGTAGTTCGCCCGCGTTGCGGGCGAACAACGGTCTGGCGTTTATAAAGTTA
>JAYTWB010000243.1:0-7864 GCA_043743655.1 Cyanobacteriota bacterium
TGATTAGTCCAGCGAGAGTAAGCGTATAAATCTCCTTTGAGAATTTCAAGCCGTTCATTGTTATTGATTTTGCGGATTTTCATGGAGTATAATAACAACCAAAGTTTTTGTGTAAGTTCTCATAAATATTGCCATGAGTCAAGCTTTAAAAATATCTCTATTTCAAGAAGCTCTTAATGCAATCGAAGCTTTGTCTTTAGACGATCAAGTGGCGTTAGTTGATGTCTTGCATAATCGTTTAAAGCTACGTCAACGCCAGCAAGTTGTGCGGGAAGTTCGAGAAGTTCAGCAGGAGTATCGAGAAGGTAAATTCAAATCTGGTTCTGTTGATGATTTTTTGGCGGAGTTGAATAGTTGAGGAATATTGACTGGACTGCCAAATCTCAACGAGCTTTTAAACGTCTGATTCGCAAAAGTCCGCAATTGCGCCCTTTGCTTGAGAAGGCATTGCGTCAACTAGCGGAAGACCCTTATCATCCAAGTCTGAGAACGCATAAGCTAGTTGGCGATCTCTCAGATGTTTGGGCTTGTTCTGTTGACTATAACCATCGGATTTTGTTTGAGTTTGTGCAGAAAGCTGAATCCGATCTGGATGCGATTTTGTTGTTAAATGTCGGCTCTCATGATGAGGTTTATTAGATTTAGCGATCGCTTCTCAAATAATCACATCACAATTTGACTTGCAAAACAATCTTTTCTGGATCATAGAGATTAAAAAGGCGATCGCTAGGGATTACGAAACGAAAAAATTGGGATGCAAACACTTAAGGAAAATTAGGTTTTGGCATTTTGGTACAATAGTCAATTATTATTTAAGATAAAAGTTTTAACATTACACATTTAGAGGAATCTTATGGCAGGTACTACTGGAGAGCGTCCGTTTACAGACATTATTACTAGCGTTCGCTACTGGCTAATCCATAGCCTTACCATTCCTGCCTTGTTTTTGGCTGGTTGGTTATTTGTCAGCACAGGCTTAGCCTATGATGTATTTGGTACACCACGCCCCAATGGCTACTATACCGAAGAGCGTCAAACTGCACCCGTTATGACTGATCGCTATAACCCTGCAAAAGACATTACGCCAATGGCTAACTAGCTTTTGGGTTAGCGCCGCTGTTGAGTTGAGCGGTAGATTTAATTGCTAAATTTTTAATCGCTAAATTCAACTTGCAAAAAGTTTTACATCTGTTACATCAACCACATCAACGCATTTAATATCTAAACAACTAATTATGGCAACTAGTAATCCTAATCAGCCCATTCAGTATCCTGTATTTACTTTCCGTTGGCTCGCTGTTCACGGACTAGGGGTTCCTACCGTGTTTTTCATTGGCGCGATCGCTGCTATGCAATTTATTAGCCGCTAATTTTAACCCTGATTCTTGATCTCAAACTCCAACCTCAAAGTAAACCCAACCAAAGTATTTACTCATGGCTCCTAAAAACCCTAATAGCCAACCTGTAGAGTTGAACCGTACTTCTCTCTTTTTGGGGCTATTGCTCATCTTCGTAACTGTTTTACTATTTTCCAGCTATTTCTTTAATTAACCATTTCACAAAATCATTTTCTCTGGAGGTTTAAATTTATGCTTCAAAACGGTCGCATTCCGCTTTGGGTAGTTGCTACAGTTGCTGGTACTGGTGTACTGGTTGTGGTCGGTTTGTTTTTCTACGGTTCTTATGTTGGTCTTGGCTCCGCTAGCTAAGACATCACAAAAAAGAGGGAGCGCATTGCGCTCCCTCTTTTTTTGTTTTTCAAGTTGTTCTCTGATAAAACCAACCCCATGAAACCAATTGTCAGTCTTCTGCATACATCTAGTTACGAAATTGAATCATTGATGTCGGCTTTGGAAGCAGTACTTGCCCCGCTAGGTGGTATGTCTAGTATCGTCAAAGCAGGCGATCGCGTTTTACTCAAACCAAATTTGCTCACGGGGTCGCGTCCGACTAAAGAATGCACCACGCGTCCTGAATTGATATATTGCGTTGCCAAAATGGTACAGAATGCTGGTGGTAAACCATTTTTAGGCGATAGTCCTGCTTTTGGTAGTGCTAAGGGAATCGCTAAAGCGAATGGATTATTGCCGCTTGCGGAAGAATTGGGCATCCCGATCGTGGAGTTTCATGGTAAACGTTACGAAACTGAGGGTGCAGGTGAATTACAACATCTCCGCCTGAGTAAAGAGGCGATGGATGCAGATGTGGTGATTAACTTACCCAAAGTTAAGTCTCATATGCAGTTGACGCTCACGCTAGGTGTCAAAAACCTATTTGGTTGCGTTCCAGGCAAAATGAAAGCTTGGTGGCATATGGAAGCAGGTAAAGATGTCGAAAGATTTGCTCAGATGTTGATTGAAACAGCGCGCACAATTAATCCTGAGCTGACGATCCTTGATGGCATCATCGGACATGAAGGGAATGGACCTAGTGCGGGTGAGCCAAAAAACTTAGGTGTTTTAGCCGCAGCCTGTGATGTATTTGCTCTTGATCGGGTTATGGTGGAGATATTAGGAGTTAGTCCTTTGGATGTGCCAACAGTTGCAGCGGCGATGCGATCAGGATTGTGTAGCGATCTTGATGCCATCGAAATCATTGGTGATCCGATCGCGCAACTAAAAAGCCTCGACTGGAAACTTCCTTCAACAATGATGGCGATCGATTTTGGAATGCCTAGAGTCTTGCGGTCAACCTTTAAACACCTTTATATCAAATTCATCAAAGAACCTCTCAGTAACTATGCCCGCATTTAAAATCGCTCCCCTAATCTTGGTGGTCGAAGATGCACCTGACAACCAAGTTTTGGTGGAGCAGGTATTTCAAGATTCAGGCTATCGCGTGATTTGCATTCAAGATGGTCAGGCGGCGCTAGATTGGCTAAAAACTAACCAACCCGATCTAATTTTGTTAGACCTATCTCTGCCAGAAATAGATGGCTGGGAAGTTGCCCGACAGGTCAAAGCTTGCGATCGCACTACCAAAATCCCGATCATTGCGGTGACGGCTCATGCGATGAAAGGTGACAAAGAGGTCGCGATCGCTTCGGGTTGTGATGATTATCTGACAAAGCCTTTAGATATTGATTTGTTAGAAGCCTGTGTCAAGCAATGGTTAGACAAACAATAAAAGTAGAGTGGCGCTTTGTGCCACTCTACTTTTATTGTTGATAGCTAGAAACAAGAGCTAAGATTTAAATAGAGTTTTGAAATTTAATTTAATAAATTCCATTTATCAATTTATAAAGTTTAGGAAATTGTTTTATGTCTGGTCGCGTTGGAGTACTGCTTTTAAATTTAGGGGGTCCTGAAAAGTTAGAAGATGTCTACCTTTTCTTGTATAACCTGTTCGCCGATCCAGAAATTATCCGCTTGCCGATTCCCTTTTTACAAAAGCCGATTGCCTCGCTAATCGCCGCTAGTCGCGCTCCGATCAGCCAAGAAAATTACCGAATGATTGGCGGTGGCTCTCCCCTGCGCCAACTCACCGAAGAGCAAGGCGAAAATATTGAAAATGTCTTGCAACGTCATGGCGTTGAGGCAAAAGTCTATGTCGCCATGCGCTACTGGCATCCCTACACCGAAGAAGCGATCGCCCAAATCAAACAGGATAAGATTACCCGCTTGGTTGTGTTACCCTTATATCCGCAATACTCGATTAGCACCAGTGGTTCTAGCATCAAGCAACTTGACGCGATGTGGGCAAATGATCCAGAACTAAAAGCGATCGAACGGATCACGATCAAGTCTTGGTATGAGCGCATAGGCTACATTCGCGCTATGAATGAATTGATCGATGACAAATTACAATCTTTCGCACAACCTGAAAATGTGCATATTTTCTTCAGCGCTCATGGTGTGCCTGTGAAATATGTCACGAAGTACGGCGATCCTTATCAATCGGAAATGGAAAACTGTGTCGATGGAATCATGAAAGCCTTACGTTGCGATTATCAACGCTACAATGCACATACGCTCGCTTATCAGAGCCGTGTTGGTCCTGTAGAATGGCTACAACCTTATACTGAAGAAGCCATTAAAAATCTGGCAAAGCGCGGTATTAATGATCTTTTGGTAGTTCCGATCAGCTTTGTTTCTGAACATATCGAAACTCTACAAGAAATTGATATCGAATATCGTGAAGTTGCTGAAGAAGCTGGTATTCATAACTTTGATCGCGTTCCTGCTTTAAATAGTCATCCCATCTTCATTAATGATCTAGCCGAATTAGTGATGGAATCTCTCGGTACAACCAAAGCAGCAGCGATCGCTGCTTAAGGAAAAGGAGAAAGGGAAAGGAAAAAAGGAAAGAGGTGCTACGCACCTCTTTCCTTTTTTTAGCGAGCTACTATAGAGCTAAATCTATTATTAGCATAGGAAGAATAGACTTTACTCTATTAAGACTTAACTCTAAGATATCAATAGTAATCAATCAATCGTTCGTTAGTCTGAACCATGATTAATGTCTTATTTAGACGTTACTTAAACAAATTCTCTTAATTTTTTCGCTTTTATAAACCATTTTTTGGAAGTCTCAAAATTATGTCCGATCCGAACAACAATTTTTCGCGTAGGCGTTTTATCGCTACAGCAGGAGCTACAGCCTTAGGCTCAGTTTTACTAAAAGCATGTGGTAATCCGCCCGAAGACACACCAAAAGTCAGTTCAACGCAGGCTGCAAAAATTAGTCTTTCAGCCGACCAAATTCCTGAAGTGACTAAAGTTAAACTTGGTTATTTACCCATTGTTGAAGCTGCACCCTTGATCATTGCCAAAGAAAAGGGCTTCTTTGCTAAGTATGGTCTTACCGATGTCGATATCTCGAAGCAAGCCAACTGGGGTGCAGCTAGAGACAATGCCAAAATCGGCTCTTCCGCAGGTGGCATTGATGGTGGTCAGTGGCAAATACCCATGCCTTACTTGATGTCAGAGGGAATCATTACTGACAATCTCAAACTGCCGATGTATGTATTGCTGCAATTAAACACACAGGGCAATGGCATTGCGATCGCGGGCAAACACAAAGATAAGGGATTGGCTCTAAAAATCGATAAGGCAAAAGATTTCTTTGAGAAAGCCAAGTCTGAGGGCGGTAAATTTAAAGCCGCCTATACTTTCCCAAAAGCCAATCAAGAATTTTGGATTCGCTATTGGCTTGCCGCTAATGGAGTTGATCCTGATACTGACATCGAATTGCTGACTGTGCCTGCCGCCCAGACCGTAGCCAACATGAAAACTGGCACGATGGATGCTTTCAGTACAGGCGATCCGTGGCCCTATCGCATCGTTAAAGAGAAGATTGGCTTCATTTCTGCGCTCACCGCCGAAATTTGGAAAGGACATCCTGAAGAATATTTGGCAATGCGATCAGACTGGGTGGACAAGTATCCTAAGGCAACTAAGGCTATGCTCAAGGCGGTTATGGAAGCGCAACAATGGTGCGATAACTTCGACAATCGCAAAGAACTTGTCCAAATCGTTTCTGTCAAAAATTATTTTGGAGTTGATCCTGAAATTCTTGAAGAAACAATGATGGGTAAATATGACATGGGTGATGGACGTAAAATCGATGACAAGAGCATGGCAGTTCTATATTGGAAGGATGCCAAGGGCAGTGTTTCTTATCCTTACCAAAGCCATGATCTATGGTTTATTACCGAAAGTGTCCGCTGGGGCTTCTTGCCAAAATCAGCTTTAGCCACTGCCAAAGATTGGATCAAGAAGGTCAACCGTGAAGATATCTGGCGCGAGGCGGCAAAGGAAGCTGGTATTCCTGTTGCTGATATTCCGACTAGCACCTCTCGTGGTATTGAAGAATTCTTTGATGGCACTAAGTTCGATCCTGAAAATCCGCAAGCTTATTTGGATGGATTGAAGATCAAAAAAGTTTAACCGAGCAACTTGAAAAGTACTGTATGAGAAATATTGAATGAAGAAAATTTATTCTGTTGTCAAGATCGGTTCAGTTTTATTAGGTTTGCAACTGTCGTACGGAGCGATCGCTGTCTCTGCCGAAACAAAAGTTGAAAGTTTAACTCCATCAACTTCTGATATCAGTAAAGCCCCTAGTTCTGAAGCCTCTCAATTGAGTGCTGAAATTAGCCGTGACACAATCGACAAAACTACAACGGCTCAGAATGTCACATCTGTTTCACAGCTCTCTGATGTTCGTCCTACCGATTGGGCTTTTACGGCTTTGCAGTCTCTAGTTGAGCGCTACGGTTGTATTGCAGGATATCCCGATCGCACATTTCGTGGCAAACAAGCAAACTCACGCTATGAGTTTGCGGCTGGCTTAAACGCCTGTCTTGATAAAATCAACGAAATTATTTCGGCTGGATTATCTGACAAAGTTAGTAAGGACGATCTTGCAACCTTACAAAAACTCCAAGAAGAATTTGCCGCCGAACTTGCCACACTGCGTGGTCGTGTTGATGCCCTTGACGCAAAGACCGCCAAGCTGGAGAATCAGCAATTTTCGACCACAACCAAACTCAGTGGCGAAGCGATCTTCAGCGTCTCGGGAGGAACAGGAGCAAATCCGAACAACGGTGGCAAAAACACCAACATTGTTTTTAGTAACCGTGTCCGCCTGAATTTATTGACCAGCTTCTCTGGTAAGGACTTATTGATTACGGGCTTGCAAGCTACAAATATCAGTAGTCTAGCCGCCCCTTTGGGCTATGCCGATCCCACCCTCAGCAATTCTAGTAATGTCCGATTGGGATTTGAGAATCAATTCCTCGATTTCAATCCATCTAACTCCAAAAAATCTGCCGCAAACTCGGTCAATCTTTACAAGCTGCTCTATATTTTTCCTGTGGCTGATAAGTTGACGATGTTCGCAGGCTCTAATGCGGAAGTTTCTGATGCATTTCCTGCGATCAGCCCTTTTGCCAGTGAAGGTCAAGGAGCGATCTCGCGCTTTGGTCAAGGCTTAAATGCGGTGACTCGTGTATCTGGTGGTACATCTGGCACTGGTTTGGCGGCAGCTGTTGGTTTTATCTGGACTCCTTCAGATACAGTTGATTTCCGTGCTTTGTATGGAAGTGTTAGCCCTGCAATTTCTAATAATCAGGGTTTCTCCAGTACCCCTCTGGGCGCTGGCTTCTTTGGTGGCAGTAGTGTTGCATCAGCGCAGTTGACTCTCAAGCCAACATCAAATCTTGATATTGGACTCAACTACGCCAATAGCTATCACGAATTCAATCTTTTAGGAACTGGGCTAGCTGGAGCCGATCTTAATGCAATTTCTGTTAATCCCACTAATGGCGTAGGAACTGCATTAAATAATCCCATCCAGTTAAATTCTGTAGGTGGAACTTTAACTTGGCGACTGGCTTCCAAAGTTGCTTTTAATGTGTCAGGCGCTTGGATTTTTGCAAATCTTACTGGTGTTAACGCTTCAACAACTTTTACTAGTTGGATGACAGGGTTCCAATTTAGTGATGTATTTAATGAAGGCAACACGGCTGGGCTTATTTTTGGGCAACCACTTGCACGGAGTTCAGCAGGTGGGAGTGCCACAATTCCAGTTGGATTTACGGCAACTCCTTATCAGTTAGAAGGTTACTTCAATTTTAAGATGACCAAAAACATCAGTATTACCCCAGGTGTATTCTTTGTGTTTAATCCAGAGGGTATCAACAATGCACCTACTGCAACTGTAGGCGTGGTCAGAACGACATTCACCTTCTAGTCTCAAAGGTTGGGTTGGTAGGCACAATTAAATATTAAGATTTAAAATCTATACCGCCTGTTACAAGGACGATGTAGGTTCTATATCTTAATATTTAATTGTTTCTCAATAGCTTTAAGCAAAAAAATCAATCAACATAAAAACATAAAGTAAGGATAAAAAGTTTTAT
>JAYTWB010000244.1:0-4187 GCA_043743655.1 Cyanobacteriota bacterium
GTTTGTAACTAGCGTCCTGTAGCTAAAAGGCTAAGAACTTGTGGCGCTCACTTAATACATTTACCTTAGAGAAGTTATTTAAGAATGATTTCATCAACTTATACGCCATTGATTTGTATTAGAAGTTACATTTGCCCTGAGGAAAGGTGTAAAACCTAGCGATCGCTCTGGCTTTCGGCTACTAGGGTTCGGGGGTACAAGCTTAAAAAAGCGCGCATATTTAAACACATTTAAACACACGCTCAAAAACTCTTGTGCTAGAGTTGGTGTACTCTTTAATTTCGCATTCCTCACTCACATAACCTCTCAGGAAGTTGACATGGCAAAAGGCGGACTTGTACTTGGTACAACAGCAGCATTGGCGGCAGCTGTCGCAGTTGTTGGTTTTCAGCTAGCAAACCCTAGCATCGCCGCATTTCGGGATAGTCCCAAAGAAATTGTTGACGAAGCTTGGCAGCTTATCAATTTAGAATATGTTGATGGCTCTTTTAACAAAGTAGATTGGCGGCAAGTTAGACGGCAATATGTCGAAAATCGTGACTATTCGTCCAAAGCTGAAGCATATCGATCCGTAAGAGAGATGCTCAAGCTGCTTGATGACCCATACACTCGGTTTATGGATCCCGAACAGTTTAAGAGTATGCAGATTGATACTTCGGGGGAACTCACAGGGGTTGGTATTCAGCTAGGCATGGATGATGCGACCAAATTATTAACGGTCGTTGCTCCAATTGAAGACTCTCCTGCTTCTCGTGCTGGAGTTTTGACTAAAGACATTATTACTTCGATCGCGAGTAAGTCCACTGATGGCATGGATATCAACCAAGCAGTGGCTTTAATCAGAGGTCCTGCTGGAACAAAAGTTAAGCTGGGAATTAAGCGTGGCGATCGCCAGTTTGATATTGAGCTTGAGCGTTCCAAGATTGAGATACATCCAGTCAAAGCCGAGCTTCGCGATACAAGTATCGGTAAAGTCGGCTATATCAGCTTGCGCCAGTTTAATGCAAACGCAGCGAGCGATATGCGTAAAACAATTCAAGACCAAGTGAGTAAAGGCGCAGTTGGATTTGTGTTGGATTTACGCTCAAATCCAGGTGGTTTGCTATATTCGAGTGCAGAAATTGCCAGAATGTGGCTAGATAATGCGACTATTGTTTCCACAATTGATCGTAAAGGTGAAAACGAACGCCTGACCGCTAACCGTCAAGCTCTTACTAATAAGCCACTGGTGGTATTAGTTGATGGTGGCTCTGCAAGTGCCAGCGAGATATTGTCGGGTGCTTTGCAAGACAACAAACGTGCTGTGATTGTTGGTACAAAGACTTTTGGTAAAGGTTTAGTGCAGTCTGTCCGTTCTTTGAGCGATGGCTCAGGTATGGCAGTCACGATCGCTAAGTACTACACGCCTAGCGGACGCGATATAAATCATTTGGGGATCATTCCCGATCGCGTAGTTGAGTTGACTAAGGAAGACCTCGAAAAACTCAATAAAAATCGTGATTTGGTTGGTACGGTCTCTGACCCACAGTTTGCGAAAGCGATCGATATATTGTCAGGCGAGCTTAAAAATGTAAGCTCACGCTAAAAAACATAGCCAAAACATAGCTAAAGAACCAAAAAAGCAGCGGACATAGTCCGCTGCTTTTTTGGTTCTTTAGCTATCAGTCAAGATGTCTGGTTAAGACGGCTTCCATTGTACTTTCTAAATTTTGTCCTCCGATAATTCCACTCGCTAGATAATAAGTATTATTATCGCGGCGGTAAAGAGTCTGAAAACCTGTCCGCATTTTTTTGTCGCCGATGACCCAATATCGCTGTGTAATTGAATCTGGACCGATGATGCCCTCACCCTCTACTTTACCAAGAGAGCTATCATCAACGACATATGTAAAACGACGCTCGTCTGAGTCGATTCGCCCTTTATAAGCTCTCGTCAAATCTTCGCGATCGCTATCAGGAAAAGTCAGCTTAGAGACCATCGTGAACCAAAAATTATCTTTAGACCAACCTACTAACATCCTACCTTTAATTCCAATTGGAATAGAGTCGCGCTCTATCCAACTGCCTTCGAGAGTCCATTTTCCTGGTTGCATGAGAAAGGTATGTGCCACAATTTTTATTGCTCAGTTTGTTGCTAATTAGTCTATCGAGCTATTTAAGTACTATGCCAAGTATTATTTAAGTAAGCCTGATCGCAAAGCTACTACTGCCGCCTGTACGCGATCATCAACGGACAACTTATTCATGATTCCACGGACATGAGTTTTGATTGTGTTAGGACTAAGGTAAAGCACTTTCGCAATTTCAGGGTTACTTTTACCTTCAACAATTAATTTTAATACTTCTAATTCTCGTTGTGATAGATGAGAAGTGTTTTGGTTTTGGGTAGGCGGCTTGAGATGATCCATAACTTTACGAGCAATTTGAGGATCGAGATAGGTTGCACCATCTTTAGCGGCGGCAAAGGCGGCTAAGAGGCTCTCTATGCTTGTACCTTTGACACAGTAGGCATCGGCTCCACTGGCGAGAGCCGCAATGATTTCGGTGTCAGCCGTATGTGAACTCAGCATTACAATGTGTATATTAGGCAGAGATGTCTTGATTTTCTGCGTTGCTGAGATTCCATCCAGTCTTGGCAATCCAATATCCATGACAATAATCTCAGGAATTAATTCCTGAGCCATTTTTACAGCGATATAGCCATCTTCTGCGATGCCGATTACGGTAATATTTGGCTGCTGAGAGAGCGATTGCTCTAACCCAAGTTGGATTAGGGGGTCATCTTCAACAATTAGAACTCTCAGAGGTTTCGATGCGATCGCTACAGTCATAATTCTCAGTTTCGCTAAATTTGTTAAATTTGTTTAAATTTAGGTTGATTATATATCAAAAGCAAAAGGCGTGCTTCGCCTCTCTTTTTGCGCTTCGTAGAAGAACATTTTAAAAAGAATATAAGAATAAATAAAACTATGTTGAGAGTTTATTTCACAATTGGATTACCTGCTTCAGGTAAATCCACATGGGCAAAAAAGAAAGTAGATAAATCCCCTAACAGCATTAAGCGTGTCAATAAAGATGAACTTCGCACCATGTTCGACAACTCTTATTTCTCTAAAGGAAATGAAAAATTTGTCTTGAACATTCAAGACGTAATCATCAAATCAGCTCTAGAAGAGGGGAAACATGTGATTGTGGATAATACGCACCTTGAGTCAGGGCATGAAGCGAGAATTAGAGAACTAATCAAAGGTTTAGCGGTAATCGAAATAGTCGATTTTCGTCATGTATCTCTGGAGACTTGTATCGATCGCGACTTAAAGCGGCTCAACTCGGTCGGCGAGAAGGTAATCCGTGATATGTATCACCAATTTATTGCACCACCCAGAGCCACTAAACCGTTACATAATCCAGATTTACCTGATCTGATTATTTGTGATCTTGATGGCACTCTGGCTTTGATCGGCGATCGCAATCCCTATGATGCGGCTAGCTGCGAGAATGACCTAGTTAATGAGCCAGTACGTTCAATTTTGCAAAAATCGGGTCAGGCGATCGCTTTTGTCTCTGGACGAGAGGATAAATATAAGCCACAGACTTTAGCGTGGCTAAGCAAGCACAATATCGCTTTTAACGTGATTTATATGCGGAAGTCTGGGGATATGCGAAAAGATAGCATCGTTAAACAGGAAATCTATGCGGAATTTATTTTAGATAAATATAATGTTGCTTTTGTTCTAGACGATCGCGATCAAGTGGTTAGAGTCTGGCGCGATTTGGGTTTAACCTGTTTGCAAGTTGACTATGGCGATTTTTGATTTTTAAAGCCAAAAAGGTGAGTTGCTTACTAACTGATGTTACTAATTGAGCCCTCTCCCCTCGGGGAGGGGGTCTCAGAACCTTTCAGTTACTAATTGGCGTTGTTATATATTTGCTCATTTGCTTTTGCTGAGGCAAACAAATCAACAACAGGGTTGGGATAATCAACACCTAGTCGAATGTTAAATCGCTTCTGCTCGACAGGTAAGAGATTCCAGGGTTGATGGATTTTGCTGGCTGGGAGGGCTGCTAACTCTGGCAACCAATGTTTGACATACTCTCCTTGAGGATCGTAATCATGAGATTGCTTGTTGATATTAAAGAATCGGAAGCCCCTCGCATCATTGCCGATCCCTGCTGTGTAGTTCCAA
>JAYTWB010000245.1:0-2056 GCA_043743655.1 Cyanobacteriota bacterium
GCGTGCGCCACAGCTTTTGGTTCTGTTTTTTTAATTATACCTAGCTACATAAAAGGTTTTAAATCAGCGCCAAACGTTGTATACAGGATTTAGGAAACACGATCTAGCAAAACTGTAAAAATTGTTCCTTTAGGTTGATTATTAGTGACAGAGATGGTTCCGTGATGAGCTTCAATTGTCATTTTACAAAAGGAGAGCCCCAAACCAATTTGGGAAACACCCATTATGATATTGCCAACTTCATACTTCTCAAAGATTACTTGTTTCTGTTCTGAGCTTACGCCAATACCGCAATCAATAACTTGTATTTTTATAAGATTATGGCGATTAAGAGTTTCGAGCAAACATTCTACTCCGATTACAATAGAACTTTGCTGTGGGGAGAATTTGATGGCGTTGTCAATTAAATTATTGAGGACACGGCGAATTAATTCCATATCGCCAGAAATGTAAGCTGGTTCTGGGGGCAGTTTACTCACCAGTTGAATATGTTTGCTAGAGGCGAGTGGTTCAAAATCAACGATCGCTGATCTCGCTATCTCAGTTATATCGAACCTAGTGGGGTTGAGGACTAATTTATTTGCCTCAATCCTACCAATTGTCAAAATATCATCGATCAACAGACGCATTTGCTCGGTGGTTCTAGCAATTTGTTCGATTCTCTTTTTGGCACGTTCAGACATATCTACGCCCTTGAGAGATTCGCAGCCTAGCATAATCCCAATTAAAGGATTACGAAGATCATGAACGATTGTTTGCATCATTTCTTCGCGCGATCGCATTTTGTGTTGGATGCAGTCATGCTGTGACTTAATGCGTAACATTGATCGGACGCGGGCGCGTAGTTCGCTACTGTTAATTGGCTTACTGATAAAATCATCTGCCCCAGCCCCAAGACAACGGGCGAGGTCTTCTTTGTCAGACAAGGCAGTGATGATAATGATCGGAATATATTTCCATTGAGGATTATTCCTCAGGTGTTGGCATACCTCGATGCCATCCATGTCGGGCATCATTACATCTAGCAAAATGATATCAGGTTTGATCTCGGCAAGATGGGCGATCGCCGCTGCCCCATTGCTCAGATAGTGAAGCTCATAGCCTTCTTTAAAAAGCAAAATTTCAATTACATCAAAATTTACTGACTCATCATCTACGACTAAAACTACTTGTTTATTTGCCATGCTAATTATATTTTAAGTCTAGAGACGTGAAGTATCAATCCCTAACCTATTTATTGATGAAGTTAGTTGATTAAGTTGACTGACTGTGCCTTTTATTCTGACAGGTTTTCATCTAACATAACTTGAGATATTTCTCGGAAACAGCGCATGACTTCAGATGTCAAAACTTTAGCAGCGATCGATGTGGGGACAAATTCCATTCATATGGTAATTGTCCAGATTAAGACGGCTATTCCTAGTTTTACGGTGATCGAGTCGGAAAAAGCAACGGTGAGACTGGGAGAGCGTTGCGCGCAAACAGGAAATTTGACTGAAGAAGCGATGAAGCGATCGCTAGAAGCTTTAAAACGATGTCAGGAAATCTGTCGCACTCAAAAAGTTGAAGAAATTATTGCCGTAGCCACCAGTGCGACTCGTGAGGCTCCCAATGGGCATGAATTTATCCACCGTGTCTATGCAGAATTGGGATTGCATATTGAAGTTATTTCGGGACAAGAAGAAGCAAGGCGCATTTATTTAGGGGTGATCTCGGCAATGGAACTCAAGGATGAGCCACATCTGCTGATCGATATTGGGGGTGGCTCAACGGAGATGGTGTTGGGAGATGGGCGCGATCCTGCTTATCTGAGTAGCACCAAAATTGGGGCGGTGCGGTTAACTGATTTATTTGTGAATACCGATCCGATTTCCCAAATAGAGTACGATCGCTTGCTGAGTTATATACTTGGCTCCATTGAGCGTCCGACTGATGATTTGCGATCGCTTCTAAATAGCCAAAATATCACATCAATAAAAGCGATCGGTACATCAGGAACAATTGAGACGCTCGCCATCTTACATTCCAAAGAAAATACTGGCGTTGTGCCTAATCC
>JAYTWB010000246.1:0-2596 GCA_043743655.1 Cyanobacteriota bacterium
ACTCGACATGGACTTTGAGAAGCGATCGCATCAACCGAAGCCATCCGCGATGCCTTACCAATGGTTGCTGGTTCATAAACCAATAGATTAAAAGTGGACGCTCTAGCAGCGGAGTTTTCGCCGTAAGACTGCCAGATTTTGCTTAGCTCTGCTTCGACTTGAGATACTGAGACATCTTTGGGAGCTTGCAAAGATACAACGGAACTTGCTTGCGTATTCATAGATACCTAAATCATCACTAATGGATATAGCGCTTTGCGCTCTGACTAAAATCCTGACTAAACAATACAGTTATGGATAATGGATAATCGACACTTGGCACCGATTATCCATTATCCATAACTGTGAACTTATAACCTGCGCCACTGTCGCCCATCACGTTCGATCAATTGCTCGGCTTCAGATGGACCCCATGTACCCGCTTCATATTGCGGAACTACGCTCGGATCATTCGGCAATTCCCAAGCGGCAAGTGCGGGTGTGACTACTTTCCAAGCAGCTTCCACTTCGTCACCGCGTGTAAATAATGTCTGATCACCTAGCATACAGTCGAGCAACAGGCGATCATATGCGTCGGAGCCTTCGATCCCAAAAGTCTTACCATAACCAAAGTCCATCTCCACTGATCGCGATCGCAGGTCAGCCCCTGGCATCTTTGCCTCAAATCTCAGTGCAATCCCCTCATTGGGTTGAATCCTCAGCGTTAACACATTCGGAGAAACCTGTTTTGCGGCGGACTGAAACAATAAATGAGGCACATCTCGAAACTGAATCGCAATTTCGCTGACTTTTTTAGGCATCCGTTTGCCAGTTCGCAAATAAAAGGGAACGCCTTGCCAACGCCAGTTATTCACTTCAAATTTCATTGCGACATAGGTGGGAACCAAAGACTCAGGATTAACATTAGGCTCACGGCGATAGCCTTCCACTTGTTTCCCCTTCATCCAACCTGCACCATACTGCGATCGCACACATGATCGCTCTAAATTCCGCGTATCAGCGAGTTGAGTCGCCTGAATCACTTTCACTTTCTCATTTCGTAATGAGTCAGCATCCATTGAGTTAGGAGGTTCCATCGCTGTGAGACAGAATAATTGCATCAAGTGATTTTGCAACATATCTCGGAGCGCGCCAGAGTTCTCATAATAACCAGCCCGATCTTCAACTCCAACTGTCTCAGCAACTGTAATTTGGATATGATCAATAAACTGACGATTCCACAATGGCTCAAAAATGGCATTAGCAAACCTCAAAACCAAAAGATTTTGAACAGTCTCTTTGCCTAAGTAATGGTCGATCCGATAAATCTGTTTTTCGTTACAGGCTTTCTGGACAACTCGATTTAGGTCTTGACATGATGACAAATCACGCCCAAATGGCTTTTCAATTACCAATCGGGTTTTGTTGGCATCCTTGATCATTCCTGCTTCACCTAATTTAGCGATCGCATCGGTAAAGTAGTTGGGTGAAACAGCTAAATAAAAGACACGATTACCGCGTGTGCCGCGCTCCTTATCAAGCTGACTCAAAAATTCATCAAGCTTGCGATAATCTTCGAGATTGCTCATGTCGAGAGATTGGTAATACAAGCTTTCAGCAAAGTTTTGCCAAATTGGCTCAGCACCAATACCCACAGAAAATTTCTCTATGCCCTCACGCATTTGCTCACGAAAATAATCGTGACTCCAAGGTCTGCGGGCAACTCCCACGATCGTGAGTTCGGGCGGCAGACGGCGCTGCTGTTTGAGATGGTAGATTGCTGGAACTAGCTTGCGGATGGTCAAGTCACCTGAAGCACCAAAGATAACTAGGATCAATGGTTCAGGTGTTCTTTCTTGCTGTAAACCAACCCGTAAGGGATTTTCGAGTATTTGTACCACAGGCTCGGTTACTGAACGCTAATTAGATTCTAAGCCCATACATCCATTATTCGTACAATGTCGCCTATTTTCTTTTGCGATCGCATAAAAACATTTACGAAAAAGGCAGGGTTGCGTCTAGCACAACCCTGCCTTTTTTCATGAATGTTTTTATGGATATATGGACGATGATTACATCATGCCGCCCATACCACCCATGCCGCCCATTCCACCCATACCGCCCATTCCACCAGCAGCAGCACCAGCGCCAGCATTTTTCTCAGGCTTCTCAACAACCAGAGCTTCAGTGGTCAAGACCATGCCAGCAACAGAAGCCGCGTTTTGCAATGCCGAACGGACAACTTTTGCAGGGTCAATGATTCCCGCCGCGATTAAGTCAACATATTCACCTTTGAGTGCGTCAAAACCATGATTGAAGCTCATGCCCTTGACTTTCTCAACGACCACAGTTCCTTCTAGACCAGCATTATCGCTGATTTGACGAAGAGGTGCAGATAGAGAGCGAGATACGATTTCCGCACCGATCGCTTCTTCATTCTTCAAGGTTGCTTTGAACTCTAGAAGCTCGACTGCGAGGTGAGCAAGAGTTGCACCACCACCTGGGACAATGCCTTCTTCAACTGCCGCGCGGGTCGAGTTGAGAGCATCTTCGATACGGAGTTTGCGATCTTTGAGTTCCGTTTCAGTGGCTGCACCGACTTTGATTACGGCTACGC
>JAYTWB010000247.1:0-2487 GCA_043743655.1 Cyanobacteriota bacterium
GATCGCACCAATTGCCGAAGTAACTACCTCTTAGCAATTTAATTTAGCGATTTAAGCTCGTTCTTAATAAAAAAGGTTCGCGAAGCGAACCTTTTTTATTAAGAACGAGCTTGAATACGTTGCCAATGCTGGCGATAGATTAGCTCTAGCTGATTACCACACTTCATAAATAGCTGGGCTTGCTGATCTTGGAGCGCTAGGAATAAACGATGAAATGCTGATGTAAAAATCGCAATTACTAAACCTGTCGCCGTAGTAATCAGCGCCTCACCGATACCTTGAGTTAGCGAGCCTGATTTTGTATTTGCCGCAACATCACCGATTTTGAGCGAACTAAATGAAATAATCAGCCCTGTTATAGTTCCTAAAAGACCTAACAAAGGAGCGAGCGTTATGGCTGCTTCGAGAAGTTTTTCACCTTTGAGCATTCCTGCTAGCTCTTCATCAGCGCTACTTTCAAGAGCTAGTCGAAACAGTTCAGGTTCAGGCTCTTCTAGGGATAAAGGCGCATTGAGAAAGCGTCCCACTGGGACTTTACTTGATTGCTCCGCGATCTCAGCCGCAAGTTTTAAATCTTGGCGAGCTATGGTCAAAATATTCTCGGCAGTTTTTTGTTCTAGCCGAAGAATACTGACCCAAAAAATTAACCGCTCCATGATCCCTGCTAAGGCAAACACCGATATAGCGATGAGCGGATACATGACCAGTCCGCCCGCCTTAATCAGATCAATCACTTTGTGCTGACTCCTCTTGCTTTGGTTCTTGATGCTCTAATTCTTGATATTCTGGATTTGACTCTCTCTCTTCTCGTTCTCGGCTAAGTTGATTGATCAGTGACAAGACTTTGACACCGCGTTCAAAGGAGCGATCTTCATGAAATATGACTTCAGGAACGCGGCGCAGTGCTAGTCTTTGACCGACTTCACGCTTGATGAAACCCGTGGCTGAGGCTAGAGCTTCCATGGTTTGTTGGCGTGCTTCTTCAGTACCATAAATGCTGACAAAGATTTTTACATGCTGAAGGTCGCCTGAGAGTTCGGCATCGGTGACACTGACCATGCCCATACCAACGCGATCGTCTTTGATATCTTTCAGCAACATATTGCTGACTTCTCGCTTAATTAGTTCGGCGACACGAGCAACTCGTCTTGTAGTAGCCATAGGTTTATATTTGCTGGGTAAATGCCGATTTTCGATTTTATTGATTTTTTGAGATTTATGCTTGAGTCAAAACTAAGCAATGTCTAGTCCTAGCATAGCTCTTAATACCAGTGATACACCGATAAATCCGCTGACGATCGCCGAAATCATGGCGATCGCTGTGATGGGCTTGTTGAGTAAGGGAATGATTGGCGCAATGACGACAGACAGAACGCCACCAGTAATTAGGGCTAAGAACTTGGGATAGCGAAGTAAATTTTGGATGAAGTTTTTCATGTTTTGATTTAGTTTAATGCTTTAACTAAGCGCGGCGCGTTGTACCAATCTTAACTAAAGATTTTCCTAGAGATTTTGCATCTTTGGCTCAGACTGAGACAAGCTGGAAATTGGTTGATAAGTCTCTTGGACGGGATTTTCTGATAAAACTTTAGTCAACGCATCTGGATGATAATCCCAGTTTAGTAGCCCTGCGAGTCCCATGAATAGCCCAAAGGCGGCAGGAACCATCGAGGCTCCATAGAGCCAGCCTTTTTGAGTGAGTGAGGTCATCGCAAGTAAAGCGATCGCAAGAGCAAATGCCGCCTCTGACAAGTCAAACTGGTCGTCATGGACGTTCAGTTGATCGTACAGTTTTTCACTTTCCTGTGCTTGTTTTTGCAATCCATCCTTTTCTTTGTCTTGCTTAGCGGCGATCGCTTCGTACTTCGCGACTTCTTTGGCGATTTCTATGTTGTAGTTAGCGCGGAGATTGGGTTGCTGGACTTGGGCTTGCAAGGCTAGAGCCTGTAGCTTTATTTGCACAACTGTCGATCGGGCAATCTCAGCGCGCATGTTTCGGGCTTGATAAAATGACCATGTATCAATGCGATCGGCTTGGGCTTTTTGCATAGCCTGAATTACGTTGTCGCTTTTGACTTTGCATACGCCCATAAAGGTAACAAACAAAACTACGGTGATCGCAACGTAATTATTCAGTTGGCTTTTGTTTTTTTGTTTCTGCTCTTTTTTGGGATCAGGAGATTTATCGCGATCGCCTGACTCTTCGTCTTCGTTATGATCTTCAATAATGTCAGAAATATCCGATAGTTCCATAACTTTAACTTTTGGGTGTGTTTTGATCTCGGTGTTAGATTAACGCGTGGATTGATGTATTTGTTACAAAAAAATGTTAATCTTAATAAAAAGTTAAGTTTTGTTGCTACCCCAAACCTATGCTTCGTCTTGAACACATCCAAAAAATTTATCCCACTGGTGAAGTCCTTAAGGACGTGAACTGGGAAGTCAAAACAGGCGATCGCATTGGTTTGGTCGGCGTAAATGGCGCAG
>JAYTWB010000248.1:0-3506 GCA_043743655.1 Cyanobacteriota bacterium
TGACGAATATCGATACGAATTTACAAGAAGATTTCCCAAAGACTGTTTTAGGTAAAGTTTATTTGGTCGGTGCGGGGCCGGGTGATGCGGGATTGATGACTCTTAAAGGCAAGGCTTTATTAGAGTCCTGCGATGTAGTGCTTTACGATGCATTGGTCAGCGAGGATATTCTGGCGATGATCAATCCAAGCGCTGAAAAAATTCATGTAGGGAAACGGCGCGGTCATCATTCGCTATTACAAGAGGAGACCACGCGGTTATTGATTGAGAAAGCGAAAGAATATGCGATCGTAGTCCGCTTAAAAGGGGGTGATCCGTTTATTTTTGGTCGTGGTGGCGAGGAGCTAGCTGACTTGAGATCGGCGGGAATTATAGCTGAAGTAGTTCCTGGGATTACTTCAGGTATCGCGGCTCCTGCCTATGCCGGGATACCACTTACGCATCGTGATTTTAGTTCGTCGGTAATTTTTGTGACAGGACATGAGTCAGCTGGAAAATATCGTCCACAAATTAACTGGACAGCGATCGCTCTCGCTGCGGAAACGATCGTGGTCTATATGGGATTGCACAACTTAGATGAAATTGTGACTAAGCTAATATCAGCTGGATTGTCGGAATCTATGCCTGTAGCTCTGATTCGGCAAGGGACACGCACTGATCAGTCAGAGTTAATTGGCTGCTTGGGTAATATTGTTAAATTGGTACATGAGAATAACTTTGTACCACCTGCGATCGCGGTTATTGGCAATATTGTCAATTTTCGAGAATTGTAACCGCAAAAACAAGCTAAAAAAAGAGGCGCATTGCGCCTCTTTTTTTAGATATTGGGTTGGCGCTTGTGCCATTCGGTTGATTGCTCAAAACCATAAGCAACTTGCAGCAATACATCTTCACGCAAAACGTTAGAGATCATTTGTAAGCCGATTGGCATTCCTTTAGAGTCAAACCCACAAGGAATGCTAATTCCGGGTAGCCCAGCTAGGTTTACAGGGATTGTCATCAAATCGGAGAGATACATGCCTAGTGGGTCTTCAGTTTTGCTGCCGGCTCGGAAAGCTGTAGTTGGGGCAGTTGGACAAACCAAGACATCAACTTGCTCAAAAGCGGTCTGAAAATCTTGAGCGATCAGAGTTCTTACTTTTTGGGCTTTGATGTAGTAAGCGTCATAATAACCAGCTGATAAGACATATGTCCCGATCATGATCCGCCGCTTTACTTCTGTACCGAAGCCTTGTTCACGAGTGTTTTCATACATACTCAGCAAGTTTTCAGCATTTTCATCGCGGAAGCCATACTTTACGCCGTCATAACGGGCGAGGTTGGCTGAGGCTTCAGATGGGGCAATGATGTAGTAGGTGGGCAAGCCGTAACGAAATCGAGGACAAGAAATTTCATAGACCTCTGCGCCCATGCTTTCCATATGTGCGATCGCTTGTCTTACCGATGCTTCAACTTCACTATCCAGCCCTTCGCCAAAAGTTTCGGTAATTACACCCACTTTTTTGCCTTTGAGCGATTGAGTTAAATCTGGAGTTAATAGAGCTGCATAGTCAGGAATCTCGATGTTGATGCTAGTCGAGTCTTTGGGATCGTAACCCGCGATCGCACTCAAAAAAATCGCGGCATCCTCGACAGTATTGGCAAAAGGTCCTATTTGATCCAGAGACGAAGCAAAAGCAACTAACCCAAATCGTGAGACTAATCCGTAAGTTGGCTTTAGACCAACCACGCCACAATATGAAGCAGGTTGACGAATCGATCCACCCGTATCTGAACCTGTAGCAATTACACATTCACCACTAGAAACTGCTGCTGCCGAGCCACCCGATGACCCACCAGGCACATAATCTGTATTCCAAGGATTGGCAGTCAGTGCAAAAGCCGAGTTTTCAGTCGAGCTACCCATCGCAAATTCATCAAGGTTAGTCTTGCCAACCATCACGGCACCAGCTAGTCGCAATTTCGCTGTAATTGTCGCTTCGTAGGGTGGGACAAAATTTTTCAGCATTTTGGAGCCGCAAGTAGTTGGCATCCCCTTAACACACATGTTGTCTTTCATGCCAAGCGGCACACCTGCAAGGGCTGGTAAATTCTCGCCTGCGGCGATCGCGCGATCAACCTCATTTGCCTGTGCGATCGCCACTTCTGGAGTAACAGTAACAAAACTATGTAATTTCGGCTCTAGCCGATCAATGCGATCTAAAAATTCTTGAGCAATTTCGGTTGCTGATCGCTCTTTATTGATTAAGGTTTGGCGAATTTGGGCGATCAATGACATAAACAATCTGATGTGTTATTGGACAGAGTCCCAATTATAAAACCAAGCTACCGACTTTTTGTGGTTTTGCATTAGCAACACTTACGGTGAAGTGAATTTCTAAATTGTCTGGACAAGTGCGAAGAAAGCAAATACAATATATCCGCAAATTAAGGTACGTTCGCACCGCTTGGAGGTCATTATTCCTGAACCGCTAACCCTGACTGTGAGTTTACGAGGCAGCCGCGAAGTCAAGGACACCTATCAACTGATCCGCCTCACAGGACTTCTTGACGCTTTTTCTGAGCCAGCTTTTAAAAAAGTGATTGGTAAATGCGTTGAAGATGGCCCTCTTAACGTGATTTTAGATCTGTCAACCATTGATTTTATCGATAGCTCTGGACTGGGGGTTTTAGTGCAAATGGCTAAAAAAACTCAAACCTTAAACGGAACTCTCCAGATTGTTACCAACCCTAGAGTCACACAAACCGTGAAATTGGTCAGATTAGACCAATTCCTGTCACTTCAGACATCGATTAATGATGCTCTTGCAAAGATCAGCCAAACTAAAAAGGACTAGGTAAGGTCAAAATTTCATATTGAAGTCACATTAGAGGTTAGGGCGATCGCCGTCAGTACAATCTAGTAGGACAGATAGTACAAAGTGCCATCTGTTCTGCTAGGACTTAGCGATTAATACGGGGCAGTTTTTCTGGATTTAATACTAGATTTAATATTTGTATTGATTGTAAATTGTTCTAAACAGTCGCAATCAACCTATGATGGATTTAAGACAAAATCTACAAGACACTTATGGGCAGGCTCAGCTTGCCCATAAGTGTCTTTAGAGAATCTCAATGTCAAATGTGCATTTTGTCTAAACATTTTGTCCAACGTAACTTAAGCAAACTAATTATTCGGTAATGGCTTTCTGCTCAACAGTTGACAATATCGCTGAGATTCCAGTCTCAGCTCTAGCCTATATCGGCGATGCTGTCTACGAAATGCAAATCCGATTGCATTACCTATTACCTCCCCGTACTCCAAAGCAGTATCACCAACTTGTAGTTAGTCAAGTTAGGGCTGAGCAACAAGCAAAGCTTCTTGAAAAACTTGATCTCACAGATATTGAGTCCGACTTGGTAAGACGCGGACGCAACGCAGCGAGTTCGGCTCCTCGTAAAGTAGATCCCCACATTTATCAAAATGCCACAGGATTTGAAGCAGTGATTGGTTATCTTTATCTAAC
>JAYTWB010000249.1:0-3297 GCA_043743655.1 Cyanobacteriota bacterium
CTTATAACTTATTCAGCCAATTTACCGACAATCAACTTATTAGTTGATTGTGGCTCAGCGCGTCCTTGTGATTCCTTCATCACTTTACCAACAAAGAAACCCAAGAGCTTAGTTTTGCCACTCTTGTACTGTTCTACTTCTTTAGGATTAGCAGCAATTACTTCGTTGACGACTTTCTCTAAGTCAGCACCCGCGAGAACTGTTAGTCCTTTGGAGGCAACTAAATCTTTGACTGAGCCACTTTTAGCGATCAACTGAGGCAGGATATCTTTAGCAATCTTGCTGCTGATCGTGCCATCAGTAATCAAGGCAATCATTTCACCTAAAGTGGCAGGAGTCAGCGCGATATCGGCAATCTTGAGCTTGTTCTCATTGAGATATGCCGTAACGTCGCCCATTACCCAGTTAAAGACTTGCTTTGGTTCAGCGCCTGTGTTGATCGTAGCATCAAAAAACTCGGCAATACTGCGATCGTCAGCAATCAAAGCTGCATCATAAGGAGTCAGTCCGAACTGCTCACGATAGCGTTTACGTTGCGCCGCGGGGAGGACGGGAAGCTCAGAGCGATACTTTTCTAAGGTGCTAAGTGGAACTTCGATCGCCATCAAGTCAGGCTCAGGAAAATAGCGATAGTCGCTTGCGCCTTCCTTAGAACGCATACTAATTGTGCGCTGAGTGTTCTCTTCCCAAAGGCGAGTTTCTTGTCTAATCAATTCTCCTGACTCGATCGCTTCGACTTGACGATGGATTTCAAAATCGATCGCCCGTTGAATCGCATTAAACGAGTTCATATTTTTGATTTCGACCTTCGTGCCGAACTTTTCTCGACCAATAGGACGTACAGAGATATTTACATCACAACGCAGCGACCCTTCTTGCATGTTGCCATCACAAACACCGAGGTAGCGGACAATTCGCCGTAATTCTTGGGCATAGGCAGCAGCTTCTGCACCTGTTCGCATATCTGGCTCAGAGACAATCTCACATAAGGGAACCCCTGTCCGATTGAAGTCTACTAGAGAGTGACTCGAACCTGATAAGCGATCGCTTCCTGCATGAACTAGCTTTCCTGCATCTTCTTCCATATGCAAGCGGGTAATCCCAATCCGCTTTGTGCTGCCATCTTCAAGCTGAATTTCTAGCCAGCCATGTTCGGCGATCGGCAAATCAAATTGCGAGACTTGATAATTTTTAGGAAGATCGGGATAAAAATATTGTTTGCGATCAAATTTGCTATGCGGTGCGATTTGGCAATTTAGGGCGAGACCAGTTTTGACTGCATATTCCAATACTTTTTCATTAAGAACAGGCAACACTCCTGGCATACCTAGACAAATAGGACAAACATTAGTATTTGGCGGTGCGCCAAACTGGGTTGAGCAACTGCAAAAGATTTTTGAGTTTGTGGTCAACTGACTATGTGTTTCTAAGCCAATGACGGCTTCGTATTGGGTTTTGGTTATCGTGTTCGTGGCGATTGCAGTCATAACTGGTGCTTTTAAAAGGCTTTTTAGCAAATATATCTATCTGTGTTAGTTAGATTGTAATGTTTTAACTACAGTCTTGCCTAGTCATTTGAGTTCTATGCCAAATCAGTCATCAGCTCAATCTTGGCGATCGCCTCTATTTTGGATAATTTCGGGATCGTTTGGGCTACTGTTTGGCTTAGAGATTGCCACGCCACCCGACTATGTGATTAGTTATCTTTACGTTAGTCCAATCCTGCTTGCTAATGCGCGATTAAGCCGCGCAGTAACTTTCCAATTTATATTTGCCGCGATTGTTTTGACACTATTGAGTATCTGGATGCCTGACAAAGGCAGAATCCAGACCGCAATGGTTGTGAATCGATTGATTACGGTATTGGCTTTGATCGTGACTGGAGTTTTAAGCGATCGCCATCGACAAACTCAGCAAATCTTAGTTGGACAACAAACAAAACTACAGGCTCAGGAGAAAATCATGAATATGCGTGAAGATTTTGCTTCAACCCTAGCTCATGATTTAAAAACGCCGCTACTTGGCGCAATCGAAACGCTCAAAGCTTTTGATCGCGAGCAATTTGGGATAATTCAATCCAAGCAAAAACCAGTATTAGCAACAATGATTCGGAGTCATCAGAATAGTTTGCACTTAGTTGAGACTCTCCTCGATGTCTATCGCAATGAAACTGAAGGTTTGCAATTGCAGTTAGCACCGATAAATCTTGCAGTTTTGGCAGAAGATGTCGCGACATCTCTACTTACTCTATCGACTAGCCGCCGTGTTTATCTAAACTTGAACTATGGAGATTCCGACTTTCGTAAATTTCTTTGGGTAAACGGTGATGCTTTTCAATTGCGGCGCGTCTTTACCAATCTGCTCACTAATGCGATCAATCATTCGCCCAGAGGTGCAAAAGTGGAAGTTGTCCTCGAAACTCAGTCTTCGTATCAGGTTGTTCAAGTAATCGATATTGGCGCAGGGATTAAACCCGATGAGAAACCACATTTATTTGAACGTTTTTATCAAGGGCAAAGCGATCGCCTAGCTAGTGGCTCAGGGCTAGGTTTGTACTTAACACGGCAACTGATCGAAGCCCATAGCGGTACAATCTGGGCAGAAAATCGACTTCCTCATGGAGCTGTCTTTGGCTTTCGTTTACCTATTCATCTCCCCTAATATAGACTTGAGTACAGCGCTTAGCAACGCATTCAAGTCTAACTATCAAAATGACTTTAAACAATCTAAAAATACTTCTAGTTGAAGACGATGAACTGTTTCGTTTAGGTTTACAAGTGCGCTTGCAACAAGAAACCAAAATTGAAGTCTTAGTTGAAGCAAATGATGGTGAAACTGCGCTTGACCTTGCTAAGCAACAACCTTTTGATCTAGTCTTACTTGATATCGGCTTACCTGGACTTGGTGGCATCGAGACTTGTCGCCAGCTTAAGCTTAATCATCCTAGCTTGCCGATTTTAGTTTTAACTTCGCGCAACGAGCGATCGCTTGTGGCGCGATTAGTCACCGCAGGCGCACAAGGATATTGTCTAAAAGGAGTTGCTGCTGAAACGTTAATTCTCGCGATGCGATCAGTGATTGCAGGCGCATCTTGGTGGGATGCGACAGCTACTGCCGAAATTCATAAT
Source organism: Cyanobacteriota bacterium (assembly GCA_043743655.1). Lineage (GTDB taxonomy): Bacteria > Cyanobacteriota > Cyanobacteriia > Pseudanabaenales > Pseudanabaenaceae > Pseudanabaena. Next base: position 3,129 of record JAYTWB010000249.1, read on the forward strand.
ATTTTTCAAAATCAATCTCCAGAACTTACCCAAAACATTCAATCTGCTGACAAAGTCAATACTCTCACGCGACGCGAAAAAGAAATCCTCATGCTGATGTCTGATAGCAAAACCAATCAAGAAATTGCCGATCTGCTTTACATTTCTTCTGGCACAGTGCGCGTACACA
>JAYTWB010000250.1:0-2165 GCA_043743655.1 Cyanobacteriota bacterium
AAGGGTGCTTAATTCTCAAGCCAATTTCTCATGGGTATATAGAAAGACATAATCCAAAGGAAGATACGTTAATATTTACTAATCAAGTAACTCTAGAGCAAATTATTAGTAATCAGAACCTTTTATCTTTATGCCCAACCCTATTTCAGAAGAAAGTAGAAAAAGTTTTTGACATACGCATAAATATTGTCGATAAAGAAGTTATTGCTGTTGCAATCTATGCGTCGGATCAGAATGAATTACAAACTACAGATATACGGAGGGATAATATGAGAAACGTCCGGTATGAACTTATTGACTTACCATTTTTTATAAGAGATAAGATTTTAGAGCTATGTCATTCCTATAAGCTAAGGTTTGCTGCTATTGATATGGCGTTTACAAAAGAATCTGACTGGATATTTTTTGAGATTAATCCGAATGGCCAATGGGCTTGGCTGGACTTAGAAGGAGTAACAGATATAGCTAGCTCTTTATTGAAGTCTATGCAACTCAAGCTCCCATAAATTTGAATATGATTCTAACAGCTCTTTTCGCATGGATATTAATGCGATTCTCATGTATTGATTGTACTCTCCTCGAAGTACGACAAAGACAGTATCAATCTAAAAGTGAATTAGTTTTCCCTACTGAAGGAGTCAAGATTTGTGATAAGAAAATTGATTTTCTCAAGGAGAAGAATAAAGAGGTGAAAGACCGTCGAGATAGAGTAGATGCAAAGGCACGAACTTTATTGACTTTGACCTCTCTAATGCTAGGTTTAATTTCTAGTACTACTAGCATTGCATCTGCAAAATCCGCAGGCTTTTGGTCTGTCTTACCTCTTATCTTGTTATTTTCTACCATTTTTCTGTTAACGGTTTATTTTGGAGTCGATCGGAGCCAGACCACTGATTACAGTTATATATTTTCAGATTTGGAATCGGAATTAGCTAAGAGAGAGTTATGCAACGATCTAATTAGCTCTCAAGATTATAATGAGCAAGTAACAAATTTTATGCTCGATCTGTACCGATCGGCACTGCGATATTTTTCTTTTGCAATGCTCTTTATTATGATTCTTGGGGTCGGAAATATTATTGTCACCGAAAGTAGTAGCAAGGACAAAGCTCAATCTTTTTTCATTTCATATTTTTCTGAGAGCAGAAGACCATGAAATGAAATTGATTTACTATCTAAAATCCCAAAAAATGATCTATCTTCATTAATACAGATTCAGCAAAGTTTTTAGTTCTTGCAAGCGGCATAACAATATTTTGGTGAAGACGAAACTGAGTTCTCTCATGGTGGTTCGATTTATCCGCTCCTATATAGCTTTACCAATCGATTGCGCCAAATCATAGGGTAATCTCTCCTCACAATGGGAATTCTATCCCGATCGATCGCCACCCAAATCTTCTGCACGTGTCACCAGCCAACCTTGCGAGCAATCCCATCAGATATGCTGAAATCGTGTTCTACAAGCGATATTTGCCCGTAAAAATAATGGCCTAAAATTTCGCAAAAAAACCTCTGATTCATTAGGCATAAATCAGAGGCTGAAATCAGGGTGCATCTACCATTTAGTACTTCTGAGCAACCCTGGCTTAATCAGGGAGAAAATTGTAGGAATTTGATGAAGTTTAAGCCTGAGTTTATGAACTTTTCCTAAAGCCGATCGGAATTGAATTTCTATCGACTAGTTGGCACATTTACAGCTATAAGGGAGAGGACTGCGATTTTAAGGGCACTAAGTCGGCCATCCTAGGGGAATCTGTGACGCAAGAATTTCTACTCTCGGTAACTCCAGTTGAAGGAGACAAATATCTCATTCGGACTGAGCATGAGCGCATGTCGGCTGGAGTGCCCGTAGCCCAAGAAATCGTCACCTGGCAAGTGGAGAACTGGATTGAGCAGGCGGCAACGTTAATGGACGACCCGCTTTTGGGACTTCTTCGTAGCGGAACTTCCCCATCGGTGACTCCAGGCAATTCCTCCAGCCCTTTAAACTTGGTGTTGCTCGGCCAACAGCTTTATTATGCGCTCTTTCAAGGCACCATTCGAGATAGCTGGCTCGCGGCCCAAGGCATTGCCCAAAACCAACAGGATATTTTGCGTCTACGGTTGGGGCTGATGGACAATAGGCTGGCCCGGTTGCCTTGGGAAGTGATGAATGGCGGCGATCG
>JAYTWB010000251.1:0-11508 GCA_043743655.1 Cyanobacteriota bacterium
CCAAAAAACCAAAAAGCTAAAGTGGCGCGAAGCGCCACTTTAGCTTTTTGGTTTTTTGGTTATAATCTCCGTATGACTCAATCTCAAAAACATCCATCACACAGCAGCTATGAAACATTTATCCAACCAGTGGATGAATATAATCGTGCGCTGATTACAAATGTGCATCCTCTTGATTGGATAAATCCCGAACCTGCGGCTCTCTATGATCTGGTTGTGATTGGGGCTGGCACTGCGGGATTAGTGGTCGCCGCAGGAGCGGCAGGTTTGGGGCTAGGCTTAAAAGTGGCGCTGATTGAAAAGAACTTAATGGGAGGAGATTGTCTCAATGTTGGTTGTGTTCCTTCCAAATGCATAATTCGCTCTTCGCGAGTGGTCGCAGATATTCAAGATGCTAATCGCTTTGGAGTTAATTCACCCAAAGATATTGATGTTGATTTCGGATTAGTAATGGAACGAATGCGGAAAATTCGAGCGGAGATTAGCGGAAATGATTCTGTAGAGAGGTTTAAGAATCTTGGCGTGGATGTATTTCTCGGTTCAGCGCGGTTTGTACGCGAGAATGCGATCGCAGTTAATAATGGAGAACCAAAAGATACAGAGCTAAAATTTAAAAAAGCAGTTATTGCTACAGGCGCGCGCGCTACTGCTCCTCAAATCACGGGACTTACCGAAGCAGGATATTTAACCAATGAAACTGTGTTCTCGTTAAGCGATCGCCCTAAACGTCTAGCCGTGATCGGCGGTGGACCGATTGGTTGTGAACTAGCACAAGCTTTTCACCGTTTAGGCTGTGAGGTGACATTAATCCATAAAAACTCGCACTTACTTGATCGCGAAGATGCAGATGCCGCCGAAATTGTGCAGCAAGAATTTGTGCGTGAGGGCATAAATTTAATCCTTGATTGTGCGATCGCTAGAGTTGAAAAGACCAATACTGGCAAGGTAATTCATTATCAACAAAATGGAGTAATCAACCAAATTGAAGTCGATGAAATTTTAGTCGGTGCAGGGCGATCGCCAAATGTCGAAGTCTTGAATTTGGAATCAGTGGGTGTGGAATATGATCAACAACGAGGCGTGATCGTAAATGATTATCTTCAGACCACAAATCCGCATATTTATGCCGCAGGCGACATCTGCATGGACTGGAAGTTTACTCATGCTGCCGATGCTGCTGCTCGCATCGTGATTAAAAACACTCTATTCTCTCCATTTGGTTTAGGAAGAAGTAAGCTAAGTGATCTGGTCATGCCCTGGGTGACTTATACCGATCCTGAAATCGCTCATGTTGGTTTATACGCCGCAGAGGCAAATTCTCAAGGTTTAGAAACTGATGAGATTAAGATTCCATTCTCTGCGGTTGATCGCGCTATTTATGATGGAGAAAGCAATGGATTTGTGAAAATCTTGCATCGGCGCGGCTCTGATCAGATTTTGGGCGCAACGATTGTGGCACGTCATGCGGGTGAGATGATTAGCGAGATTACTTTGGCGATCGCCACAAAGCAAGGATTAAATAAGCTCTCTGGTGTGATTCACGCTTATCCAACCCAAGCCGATGCGATTAAAAAAGCGGCTGATGCTTATCGGAAAACTTTGCTTACGCCGCGCACTCAGACCCTTTTAAAGTTTTTGACTAAGTTTGGTTAATTTGCACATCATTGTGTAATAATTATTAAGCGCAAAAAATGCCCTCATGGCTCAGTGGTAGAGCATTCCCTTGGTAAGGGAAAGGTCACGGATTCGAATTCCGTTGAGGGCTTAGGTCTATTATCTCTCGATTATTAATTCGCCATCGCTGATCCTATAAACAGATAGAGCGCAGGACTTCGGTGTTTCATTAAGATTGCTTCTCAATATCAAAAATAACCTTCTGCCAATACCAAACTTCGGGCATATTCGGATGATCTTGCTTAGCAATATCAATTAAGCGTTGCGCGATCGCCATATTGCCACCGACTAAACTGAGCAATTTTTGCTGCAATTCGAGAGTTGGCATTTGCATCAAGTCAACTGTAGCAGCAGAGTTTATCTGCTGCCGCTTAGCTTCTTTAGTTTGTTTTTCGAGTTCCGATTGCCAGAGGTTAATGCGATCAAGTGCGTAACGATAACGATCCATAATTGATTGATTAAACCAAATATTCGCAGCTTGTTGATAGTCAGCGATCGCACCTTTGATATCACCAAAGTCATAACGAGCATCAGCCCGATCGCTATAAATTTGGGGATTAGCAGCATCAAGCGCCAGCGATCGCGAAAAATCTTCGATCGCCGTCCGATAATCCTTCAGTCGCAAATATGCTTTAGCGCGATCGCCATAAAGTTTAGCGTTGCTGGGATATTCGCGAAGTAGCTCATTAAAATCGGCGATCGCACCTTGAGCATCGCCAATTTCTGTACGGATTTTGCCGCGACTGATCCGCACTTCCAGATTTTGAGGTTCTAGAAATATGGCTTGATTAATATCTTTGATTGCACCCTCAGGATCGCCAAGTTTCCCTAAAGTCAAACCTCGCAGACAGAAAGCTTTGACATTTTTAGGATCGATTTGTAACATCCAATTGAGATCAATCAGGGCGTTTGGATAGTCACTGTTGGCGATTTTCTGCTCGACTTTGATAAAGATATCTTCTGTCGATGGAGGCAGCATTACTTCTAGAGGTTTATAGCTCTCGATGCATCGGCGACAATTTTCTTCATCGCGCAATTCTAAAAATAGATGAGCAGCGCGTTTATAAGCGGCGATCGCTTTATCGATTTGATTTTGTTGCTTATAGGTTAAACCCAGTAATTGATGGGCGATCGCTGATTTGGGATTAAGCGCAAGTGCTTGAGCGATATCAGCTTGAGCGGCGATAGTGTCGGCGATCGCAATTCGGGTCAGACTTCGGGCAATATACATCAGCGCATCAGGTTGCAAACTCAGCGCTTGGTCGTAGTCGGCGATCGCACCTTGATGATCGCCTAAATCAAATAAAACTAGACCTCTCTGGTAATAGGATTCAGCAAATTTGGGATTAGCGGCGATCGCACAGCTAAAAGCTTGAACAGCGCCATAGCGATCGCCAGATTTTGCCTTTGTCAAACCCTGTTGATAAAAATCTTGTTTAAAGTCTTGTGTCATGGTCGTAGTTGCTAACCAAGCTATAGCGATATCATAGATGAAACCAACACTTTTGTAGTAACCCACTCAGGAGTTATCGTGATGCCTAAAAAAGATATCCAACAAAAAATCGAAAAAACTCTCCACACAGTTGCGGATGTAGCGCAACAGCAATATCAAAAAAACCTCAAGAAAGCTCATAAAACCGTAGATAAGCAAGTTGACTCAGTACGCGATCGCCTTGAAGATTTTGATAGCTGGGCGGTGGACTCAGTTAATGATGCATTAGAAAATGTCGAAAAGAAACTAGGAAAGCAGGTCACAAAAACTGTCAGCCGCGTCCAAAATGCAGCGCGATCGGCATGGGAAAAAATCAATAATAATTAGATACTGCGTATCTAATTATTATTGAGCGCTTGCTTCACAAAATCAAGAAATTCTGCTTGAAATCTATCTGCCGAAAATCTCATTGCGTTTTCGCGACAGTTATCAGCAGAAATGCGATGTTGCGATCGCTCAAACTCAATCACCGCCGCGCAAATACTTTCAGGTGTTTGCTCAGCAAAAAATACACCCGTAGGGCGATCGCCATCTAAGCCAATCACCGACTCACATACGCCACCTCGACCATAGGCAATCACAGGTGTCCCGCACGCTTGAGCTTCCACAGGTGTAATCCCAAAATCCTCTTCCGCAGCAAATACAAAAGCTTTTGCGTTCTGCATATATTCGCGCAATTGTTCTGGTTCTCGATAGCCGAGAAACTTGATGTTGTCGCTTGCCTTTGCCTTTATTTTTGCCATTTGTTCACCATCACCAATCACAATTAATTTGCGATCGCGCATTTGCGAAAAAGCTTCCACAATTAGGTCAACACGTTTATAGGGAACTAATCTCGAAGCCGTAAGATAGAAGTCTTCTTTTTGTTTGCAAAGCGCATAATTTTGCAAATCCACAGGCGGATAGATGACCTTCGCTTCTCGCCGATATACCTTTTGAATTCGCCGCGCAATAAACTCAGAATTGGCAATAAATAAATCAACTCCATTGGCTGTACGCGTATCCCAAATTCTGATTTGATGCAAAATCCATCGCGCGATCCAGCTTTTGATCCCACGTTCTAAATTTGATTCCCTTAGATATTGATGTTGCAAATCCCAAGCATAGCGAATCGGTGAATGCACATAAGAAATATGTAATTGATGTGGCGAAGTCAGCACTCCTTTAGCCACAGCATGAGAACTAGAAATAACTAAATCATATGCCGACAAATCAAGCTGCTCGATCGCGATCGGCATCAGTGGCAAATATTGCCGAAACTTAGTCTTGGCAAACGGCAAATTTTGAATAAATGTAGTCGCAACTTTTTTGTGTTGAATAAAGCCCCGTTGAGAATCATCCAGAAAATCCACAACTGCAAACAAATCAGCATGGGGAAATATATTTAAAATTTGTTCAACCACGCGCTCTGAACCTGCGTAGTTAACAAACCATTCATGCGCGATCGCAATTCGTAAATTTTCGAGTTTTGACATGATTGATTTCTTACATAGAGTGATCAGTAAGGATAACAAATTGAAATAATCATGTACATGGGGATTTACGCAGGTTGTAATGTCTTTTTTAGTTCTAGATTGGTCAAAATATTAATTGAGTTAAGGTCTACTTGATTTCGTGCTGACTCAATCGTAATTCCCACTAATTTTTCTTCTGTGTCAAAGTCTACGGTTACTAGCTCGTTAATCTCTTCGGTTCTGACACTAGGGCGATCGCTAAGTTCAATAAAGAGTGTATCTGTATCGGCAAAGTAATGAATTTTCATATTTGTCTTCCTTCTCTTTCTAATTGTTTACGAAAGTTGCGATCAAAAAAAGCGTTGTGATTATGCCTTATCTTTTCATGTTTAACTGACCTTCGTTCGGACAAAGATATCCTAGCTCTTGAATCATGGTGCTTAAAGGGCGATCGCATTGTTAGCATTATAAGCCGATCAAATAAATTGGTATAGTTGATAAGTTAAGAATATTAAAAATCTGTCTAAGTCCTATGCAAACATCAACACCAGTCGGCAATATCTTAGAAGCTATATCCATTCTTGACTTTGAGGATCAACTCTTTGTAGCCGAAACCTTGCAAAAAAGAATAGTCGAACTACGCAGAAAACAAATTGCTTTAAGAATTCAAGAAGCTGAAGAAAACTATCGACTTGGTAAAGTTCGCACAGGCACTGTTGAAGATATCATGATGGATTCTAGCGATGATTGAACTAACTTGGGATGAATCATTTACGCGAATCTTAAAGAAATGGCGCAAAAAACATCCTGAACTCGTTAATCGATTTCAACAAAAACTTGAACTGTTCAAAAGCGATCCATTTCATCCATCATTAAAAACCCACAGCTTAGTTGGAAGTCTCGCAGGATATTGGGCAATCAGCATCAACTATGAGCAGAGACTGGTGTTCAAATTTATATCTGACACCAAAGTTCTGTTAATTGATCTTGGTACACATGATGATGTTTATTAGACTCAATTTATTCTTGAGTCATGGTGCTTTAGGCGATCGCTAATAATGGAGAATTATGGTTAGAATAGCAACGTTGAATCTGAATAAACCATGAAGCCTGATCACGCCTCCTTTACTCCTAGCTCAATCACTCGTGCCTCAATCAGTCTCGCGATCGCTAGCTTGACAAGTTTCTCCGCGTTGACCTTTATGCCGCAAGTCACGGCTCCCGCGATCGCTCAAGAAGCTGGGGAACCTGTCACCACCACATCAAAACCCAATGCGATCACCTTAGCTAAACATTTACGCAAAACAGGCGCAAAGGTCTACACAGCTTATTGGTGTCCGCATTGCCACACTCAAAAACAGCGCTTTGGCAAACAAGCACTAAGTCAGCTAGAAGTGATCGAATGCGATCGGCGCGGTTTCAAACCACAGCCTCAACTTTGCACTGCCAAAAAGATCAGTGGATATCCCACTTGGGAGATTGGTGGAAAGTTTTATCCAGGCACTCAAAGCCTCGAAAATCTTGCCAAGTTATCTAAATATCGTGGCGATATTTAGATAAGACTTAGACATTATCTAGGCAAGATTTAGGCAAGCAGTATATTTCTGGCGCGGCAAGTATTGGAAATAATAAAAATAAAATGGGTGTAAAAATAGTAAATTTCTGCATAAACAATGTATATAGGTAAAGAAGGTATTTTTATAAACCTTTAATTTTGTTTTGATTTTGTTTTGTCTTCTAGTCTTTTTTGATTACCGCGAACCTTGCAGGCTAATATGTCTACCCTTGTTATTGTCGAATCGCCCACCAAAGCACGCACCATCCGCAACTTTTTGCCTGCTGGATATCGAGTCGAGGCATCGATGGGTCATGTTCGCGATTTGCCACAATCAGCGAGCGATATTCCTGCGGAGTTAAAATCTTTTGACTGGGCAAAGCTAGGCGTGAATGTTGATGCAGATTTTGAGCCCCTATATATCGTGCCAGACGACAAGAAAAAGATCGTCCGTGAACTCAAAGCCGCCCTAAAAGGAGTCAAAGAACTAATTCTAGCGACTGACGAAGATCGCGAAGGGGAAAGTATTTCTTGGCATTTATTGCAAATTTTGCAGCCGAAAGTACCAATCAAGCGGATGGTGTTCCATGAGATCACTTCAGAAGCAATCAAGGCAGCGCTAAAAGATTGCCGCCAGATTGACGATCGCCTTGTTCATGCCCAAGAAACGCGCCGCATTCTTGATCGCCTTGTTGGCTACACGCTATCGCCTTTGCTTTGGAAAAAAATTGCTTGGGGCTTATCGGCAGGACGAGTCCAGTCGGTCGCCGTGAGGGTAATCGTTAATCGTGAACGCGAACGCCGCGCCTTTAAGTCGGGAAGTTATTGGGACTTAAAAGCAAATTTGTTTGCCCCAAAGCAAGAATTTCCTGTGCAGTTAGTCTCGGTCGGTGGCGTAAATGTGGCGATCGGCAAAGATTTTGATGAATCTACAGGCAAAATCGCTAAAGGGCGGAAAGTTTTGTTGTTAGATGAGACGGCGGCGATCGCCTTACAACAACGCTTAAATGGCAAAGTCTGGTCGGTCAGCAATCTCGATGAGCGCCCCACTGTCCGTAAGCCATCGCCACCTTTTACGACCTCCACACTTCAGCAAGAGGCAAACCGCAAATTGCGACTATCAGCGCGAGACGCGATGCGGGTGGCTCAAGCTTTGTATGAACAAGGTTTTATTACCTACATGCGGACTGACTCGGTGCATTTGTCGCAACAGGCGATCGTCGCGGCGCGTGAGTGTGTCATCAAAATGTACGGCAATAATTTTGTCAGCAAAGAGCCTCGGCAATACGTCACCAAATCTAAAGGCGCACAGGAAGCTCACGAAGCGATCCGTCCTGCGGGTGAGGCTTTTCGCACGCCTCAAGAGACAGGGCTGTCAGGACGTGAGTTAGCACTATATGATTTGATTTGGAAGCGCACTGTCGCTTCACAGATGGCAGATGCTCAGCTCACAATGCTCAGCGTGCAGTTACAAGTCGAAGATGCTTTGTTTAGAGCTTCAGGCAAACGGATTGATTTCGCAGGATTTTTCCGCGCTTATGTGGAGGGTTCGGACGATCCTGACGCGGCGCTGGAAGAGAAGGAAGTAATGCTGCCGCCGCTAAAACTTGGCGATCATCCTGTTTGTCGCGAGTTGAATACGGTGGGACATGAAACTCAGCCACCTGCTCGCTATACCGAAGCTGCTCTCGTAAAAATGCTCGAAAGTGAAGGCATCGGTCGTCCTAGCACCTATGCCAGCATTATTAGTACGATCTGCGATCGCGGCTATATGCAACTAACAAATAATGCTCTGGTTCCCACTTTCACTGCCTTTGCCGTTACCAGTTTATTAGAAGAACATTTCCCAAATCTAGTTGATCCTAGTTTCACTTCTAAAATGGAACAGACTCTTGATGATATTTCCATGGGAACAGTAGAATGGCTTCCCTATCTCAAGAAGTTCTATTCGGGTGAACAGGGATTGAGTGGGCAAGTGAAGTCTCGCGATAGTCTAATTGATGGTGAATCAGCGCGGACTGTAAAACTGGAGGGTTTAGATGATGATGTCAAGGTCAAAATTGGTAAGTTCGGTGCTTACATCCAAGTTGGAGATGGCGATCGCACGATCAATTCATCAATTCCCCAAAACTTTACTCCTTCGGATTTACTTCCTGAAAAGATTGAGCTGCTGCTAAAACAAAAACTAGAAGGTCCTGATCAAGTCGGCATTCATCCTGAAGCCAATGAACCGATCTTCATGATGATGGGGCAATATGGTCCTTATGTGCAGTTAGGTCAAGCCACTGATGCAGTTCCCAAACCCAAGCGTGCATCATTGCCGAAGGGAATGCAACCTGAGCAAGTCACCCTCGAAGTTGCTGTGAATTTACTCGCTTTACCACGCACTTTGGGAGAACATCCTGAAACGGGAAATCGTGTTTTTGTGAATACTGGCAGATTTGGACCTTATGTTTGTCATACCAAAGGTAACGGTGACAAGGATGACAACCGATCGCTTAAAGCTACCGATGATCCTTATACGATTACCTTTGAACGCGCCCTTGAGCTTCTATCTCAACCAAAGACCTTGCGCGGTGCGGCAGCCGCCAAAGTCTTGAAGGCTCTTGGTAATCATCCTGATGATGGTGAAGCAATCGAAGTGCTAGATGGCAAATATGGTCCTTATGTCAAGCATGGCAAAGTGAATGTCTCGCTAAGCAAAGAGCAAACAGTGGAAGGGCTGACTGTCGAAGAGGCTCTGTCTATGCTGGCTAGTAAGTCTGGCAAAACCACTGGTAAAAAAAGTACGGCTAAAACTAAAACTACTAGCACACGCACAAAAGCATCTTCTGGGACAGCTTCTAGCGAAACTAAAAAGACCACAACTAAACAAACTGCAACAAAGTCTACAGCGACTAAAACCGCCGCAAAAACCACTAAAAAGAAAGCACCTACAGCCACAAAATCAATAACAAAATAAAAAACAAACAAAACAAAAAAAGCCGCGCACTGCGCGGCTTTTTTGTTTGTTTGTTTTTTATTTTGTTATTTAGAAACTACCGCGCATCACTTGATTGAGCATGGCTTCTACTTGTGAGGCGAGTTGCGTATTACTCATCCCAATTTGATCTAAGACACTCAGAGATAACTCTAGCGATCGCAAAGATTTGCCGTTGTATTGATATTTAAACTGCGAACTGCTGCATAACTGATAGAGGCAGGCTAAGTCATAGAGAACTTTGGCGTAATCAGCCATCATCCCAAATTCCTCAAAGCCAATTGCAGCATCAGTTAGTGAGTCTTCAGCTGTCTCGATTGCATCTTCATCTAGGCTATCTAGTCCTTCGAGCAAGCGCTGGACATAAATCCGTCCCCGAATATGTTTGGCGATCGCAATTCCTTTTTGATATTGAAAATCACGAAATCGTGGCAAGACGTTGACTCTGACACAGATTAAGCTTTCTTCGATCTGACGATCGCCTAATAATGCTTCTGTGAGATCGCAATATAAATAACCAATTTCAATTGTATCCACTGGTTCTTTGAGAAGAAGGATCGCGTCTTTAATCATCGCAATCGCATTTTGCCATTGCGACTCAGCGATCGCAACTTTAGCTAAACCTTTGAGCGATTGTAATTGCAAAAAATTATTGGAATTAGCTAGCGCTATATCTAGAGCATTTTGGAAAAGACTAGCGGCTTGATTGATATCCCCAGACGACAGATATAATTGTCCTAAGTAAGCATAACTTTTGCCGATCGCCGATTCATCTATTGATTCAAGGCGTGAGGAGAGCGCTCGCTCAAAGCTGATTAGGGCAGATTGAGGATCATTGACTTTGACGTAGTACTGCGCGATCGCATCATCGGTAAGAGCCTGACCCACAAGATTATTACCATAGGCAGCCTGAGCATCTTGCAACATATTTAAAACTAAACCATCGCTCAATTCCCCAGATTCGAGCGCCCAGATTGCATGAACATAGAGCAAATAAGCTTTCTGTTCGAGATTAGTTTCTAAATTTTGAGCAGAGAGCTGATTTAAAGTATGTTCTGCTTGTTGGATCAGAACTTGCGCCCTTTGCAAAGATTCTGGTTGCTTTGTGGCAATTAATTCCACTGCTAAATCGAGTAAGACTCTGGCAGTTGTGTCTAAATTTTCATTTTCAATTACGGCTTTATTTTGAAGACACTGTTCAAAATAGGCGATCGCTAATGTGCGATCTTGCTGCCGCAGTTGCTGTCCTTGCATAAGAAATTCAGCTAATTTCATGAGAAACTCCACAATTATGCGTGTAATTTACCTAGTTTGAGGTTTTACACTTCATATTCAATATCGTACCCAAAATCAACGAGAGAATCACAGGGAGAGCAAAGACGCATGTCTTAAGGTAAGCAAGAGCAAACCGAGATTGTGATTCGACAGCTTTGCTGTCGAATCACAATCTCGGTTTTAAGGTTTCTCGGTTTTAAGGTTTCTCGGTTTTAAGGTTGTCTATCGGGTAATCGCGATCGCGTTGGTGACAAAAGCTAAAGAGTGCCAAAAAGATCGAATTTGATTGCTAACTGGTTGCCACTGCGTGTAATGGAAAAAATGCTTGCCTTGCTCGCTCAGCCATAAGCGATCGTTATCTTTGAGATGCAATCTCCACTTTTGATAAGAGTTTTCGCCACCACTGCCAATCACATAGTCATCCATCGCCCCACAAACTAACATCGGCACAGAGATTGGTGTTGGGGCGATGTTAGTTGGAGCATAAAGGGAATGCGGAATTAAGGAATTATCAAGGTCTTGCTTGAGCAGCTCAGCGAGCCAAGCAAGTACTTCTTTGTCACGATAGCCAAATAGATAAAAGCCAGTCCGCATTAGTGTAGTTTCGCGGCTACAGCCAATTAGCTGACGCTGTTCATAATAGTGACTATGCCAACTGGCGGCTAAATTAACGCCAACTGATAATAGAGTAAGCGATCGCACTCGTTCAGGATATTGACGCGCATAGAGCCAACCCACTAAGCCAGCAATGCCATGTCCCACTAGATGAACTGGATTTTCAAAGGTTTGTAAGTATTCGTGTAACGAGGCGATCGCCATATTTAGATCAATCGGTTCGTCAGGGTTTTGGCAATATTCCCATTGAGCGATCGCATATTGACGTGATAGCGATCGTAATAACGGCAAGTCAAAGCGGCGTAGAGATTGACTGGTGCATATACCCACGACTTGGGGCGAGGCTGATTGACTAAACGACATACTGTTATTAATAACTATTTTTAATAAAGTTTAGGAGTTTATGAGAACTCTTGAAAAAAGGAGCAAGTGAAGAATACTTTTCAATAAAATTTTTTCAGCA
>JAYTWB010000252.1:0-7541 GCA_043743655.1 Cyanobacteriota bacterium
AGATCATCGCCTTCGCTCGAATAAACCACAAATCCCCCATTTGTAGTAGCGATCGCACTGGATAAATTAGGCTTAATGGCAATTATCTCCGCCCAAAATTTATTCAGTCGGGTATATGCAGCGATATATTCGGGCTTAGTCGGCGAAATGGTTAGCAAGGTCGCTAGTTCCGTCCTCACTTCGGGTAGCTGTGTCAGCAATATGACATCTTTACGCTGATTAACCACCCACTCATTCAACTGATATTCTTTAAGTGAGGTGGCGACTTTTAAGCGATCAATTACCGAGCTTTGGAGCGCATCACGCGATCGCACATAAGCCGAGAAGGCGACAATACTTACCGTTACGGTCGAAAGTATGGAGAAGTAAGTAACCAGTTGTAGAAGTAAGCTTTTGCTCCAAAAATTCATGTTTTAACCTCTAATGTTTTACTAACGCTGTCCTAACCTTATTTCCAGTTAGCAAAAATCTCGACAATTTGGGCGATCGCCTTAGTTGCCGCCTGATCGGTTGAGACTTGATCTTTAACAATACTTAAGATCGCCTTAGACCAAATATTTCGATCTAAAACCACACTATAAGCAGGATTGATCGCTTCATAGGATGGGCGAGTCGGCTGCTTTAGTAACTGATTAATTACAGCCGCAAAATGTGGATCGGGTTCCCTCCAAAATGGGTCTTCTAAAAGCTGAGGCATAACTGGGATCATCCGACCCTTACTTCCTTCCCGAATAAACTTACCTAAAACCTCTGGCTTCAGTAAATACTTCAAAAAGCTTTTAGCAGCATCCTTATGTTTTGACTTCTCAAATATCACCACCTGTTTAATTCCTAAAATAGATTTTAAATCAGTCCCATCAGGTCTATTTGGCAAATCAGCTGTGACAATCTTATTAAAATACAAATCACGCGATGGCTCATTATATTTGTTTTTAGGCAGTCTCTGAGTCAATGGAATTGAAAGCGTACTATTAACCGTCATTACTGACTGAGTTTCCAAAAAACTGATATTATTACCTGAGTCTGTCCACTCGATCGCTTTGGGCGGAACATATCCATTCAGATAAAAATCTGTATATTTTTTGAGAGCTTTGACAATTTTTTCTTTGTTAGTGGGATTATCGAGAACTAATCTTCCATCGTTATCAATTATTTTGACATCGTAAGCTTCAAGAAACTCCTCAAAACCCAAAAATGTATCCGTACCAATATCAGACATTGGTAAACCTAAACCATATAGGCTACTTCCACCCTTCTTATTACGCAGATTTTGCTGAACGGTTTGCCAAAATTGCCAATATTTATCCCAATCTTTAGGAATATCACTATCTTTAAAACCCGCCTCTTCCAAAAGATTGCGCCAATAAAAAACATGAACAGTCTGCTGTCCAATTGGAGCCGCATAGTAACTACGCTTATTAGTAGCTCTATTCTGATAGTTAACAGTTTGTAGCGCTACAGGCAAGTAAGCATCCTTGATTGGATTGATTACATCTGAGATGTCAGCAAGTTCATCTTTCCAAGCAAGTTTTGGGAACAGGTTTGTGTCAGCAGTTGTACTGTATAAAAAATCTGGAGGAGTTCCTATTTCTACGGCTTTAGCAACTTCTGAGTCCAAAAGATTAGCAGGTACGAGACTCAATGAAGCCTTTAGCCCACTTTCTCTTTGCCAACCATCGACTAATTGCCCAACTAGCGTATTCTCTTCGGTGAGAAATCCTTGCGGCCACCAAATCCGAAATTCTTCAGCATCAGCGGAGGCGGAATTAATTGTCGTGATGTTATTGTTATTACTTCTATTTGGCGCAGCACTGCATGTAACCAATCCACATGTCGTAAGAAATATAATTAGCCAACCGACCAGACGCTTATACCTTTTCATTGCTTTTTCATTAATTTTTTATGACCCTTCTGTTCGCCTACATAATTTGGGATATTTGATCGAGGCTGCTCATGCAGAAGCTAGGCTGCGGAGAATTTTGCTCTTAATTTATGTGTGTATTTGTGCGTTTATTTGCGCGCTTATTGATATGTTGATTTGGATATATTAATGTCTCGGATATCCAAATACTTGCTATGTTGGCATTATTTGCCATCAGTATATCAGAAGCTAGCATGTCGCCAATCATGAGACAGTCTGTGCGTAAAACCTGCATCCGATCGCTGAGTATATCTAACATGATTGTATTGGGTTTACCAATTTCAAAATCAGCTTCGCGGGCGATCGCCGACTCGATCGCACCCACCATCGCCCCACAGCCGGGGCTGAGATATCCACCTTCCACAGGAAAGTTGGCATCTCGATTGCAAGCCACAAAAATAGCATCTTGCGTTAAAGCTCTAAGCGCGATCGCGATCGCCGCATAGTCAAATTTGGGATCGAGTCCGACAAGGACAACTCCACAATGATCGGCATCAGCAAGCCTCAGCCCATGCTCAATCACCTCGTCCTTGAGCGCATCAGTGCCAATTACTAATACCCCTTTACCCTGATCGATTTGATGTTGAGCAATATAGCTAGCTGAAGCTTGAGCCGCAGTTAAAATTTCTTGGCGATCGCAAGAAATCCCAAAACTATGCAGCTTATGCATAATCGTTTCTGTTGAGCTTGCCGAATTATTAGTTAAAAATGCAATTTTTTTATCAAGTTCACGAAATTTCTGGATGGCAGCACTAGCACCTGCGATCGCTTGCTTACCTTTATAAACAACTCCATCTAAATCAATCACAAAACAAGACTTTTCTCTCAATAAGTCCGCAGCACTAGCCTGACTAATCACTTATTCAACCTCTTCTCAATCATCGCCATCCGCGTATCATCTTCTCGATAAATCTTGCCATAATAACTTTTCTTGTTTTTTAGCCAGAGCAGTTCAAATTCGATGGCTTTGGCAAATGCGATCGTAGGATTATCTAAAGCATTTGGACAATTAAATATTACCTTGCGAGTTTCAAAGCGGTCTAAGTGTCCGATCGGGAAAGCTTGCAAAAATGGTAAAGAACTCGCTGTAATTGCACCACCAACAATAACTTTTAATCCATTTTGTTTTGCCTTGATCGCCATCTGTAAAGATAAATCCTTAATGATGGGATTGGTATTAATAACCGCGCGATCAAGCCCCAATGATCCCGATAGATCGACACGCCCAATCACAATTCCATCTAACCCCCCAATTTCTGGCAGTTCTAACATCTTGTCAAAGTTGTTACAAGCCGTAATCGTCTCTAAATTGATTAACAACTCCATATCTTGATCGACCAGATAAGTTTTAGCTGCTTTCAAAAACTTTTGCAATGCATAATCAGTCTCAACCATCGGTGCAATTATACGGTCTGCCCCTAATTTGATCGCATCAAACATATCTCTAATCGCTTCACATCCACCAATCTTAAGATTAAAATCTATTCCTGCTTTCATCGCAATCTCTTTAAGACGAATAGCTTCATCGATCCGAGTTCCCTCTGCTTCAAATTCAGCTTTGACTCCCGTCACTGCATACTTCTCCTTCATCTCGATCAGGAGTTCCACCATCTGCTTTTCTGTCGGATTCATCGATCAACTCGCAGTTATATACATTTTTGTTAATCATGCCTCAAAAATGATGGCTAGAGTGCAAACAAGAACACAAAAACAAAACTATCGCCATATTGCTTAGAAGCCATATTACTTAGAAGCCATATTACTTAGAAGCCATATTACTTAGAAGCCATATTACTTAGAAGCTATATTACCTAGAAGCCATATTACTTAGAAGCTATATTACCTAGAAGAAAAAGCGTAGAGATTGATATTGTTGTTTAGCCTATCTAAGCTTACAATCTGCATCATGTATATTGCTTCATATTTTCATGGAATTTAGCCTAGATAGCCCATTAGTCAATTTATATACTCGACTCATAGGATGGGCGATAGCAGGATTTATTTTAGGTAAATTTTTGCCCAAAAGCATTACGGGTCATCTAGGAAGATTTTTGTTTTTGGTAGGTGCGCCATTTAGTGTGGTCGCCTTTATGCGCCGAACTTCTCTATCGGGCTATATGGCGATCGCACCGATATCAGCATGGACGGCTCTGCTGGTCGGGGCTGGACTAGCATGGATTTGGATTGATCTAGGACTATCAGATGAACGACTTAAGAGCATTTCTAGAGGGCTATCAATAAATGAAGACGAACTAAAACCTTTAGAAAAGAGCAGTTGGAGTAAACCGACACAAGGAAGCTTTTTGCTAGCGATGATGGTCGGCAACACAGGTTTCTTAGGATTCCCCGTGATCTTGACTTTAGTGGGAGCCGAATATTTTGCGTGGGGGCTATTTTACGACCTCAGTATATCTCTGGGAGTGCAAATTTTTGGAGTAGCTCTAGCCGCTTACTACGGCAGTGCCGAAAGGATGAAAGGTTGGATCACGCCAGTTATGAGCGTGATCAAAAACCCATCATTGTGGGCTTTTGTAGTTGGTGCTTATATCAAAACTCTTAA
This sequence comes from Cyanobacteriota bacterium, assembly GCA_043743655.1. Taxonomy (GTDB): domain Bacteria; phylum Cyanobacteriota; class Cyanobacteriia; order Pseudanabaenales; family Pseudanabaenaceae; genus Pseudanabaena. Next base: position 4,482 of record JAYTWB010000252.1, read on the forward strand.
TCTGGCTCCACAATTTGATCAAGTCTTTCAAAATGGAGCGTGGGTAGTGATTAACTTATTCTTAATTTTGATCGGTATGCAACTTAGCCGTTTAACTTCACTCAAAAACCTGAAACAGGGATTAACTTGTCTATCGATTAAAATGCTATTGACACCGCTGGTGGTGGGAACGGGATTAATGTTCTTTGGCGTAACTGGACCACCGCGTCTTTTACTGGTATTGCTGATGGGGATGCCGCCTGCGTTTGTGACAACATTGTATGCAGAGAGATATGGACTTGATCGCGACCTAGCGATTACGACTGTAGCGATCGGTTCTGTTTTGATACTGTTTACGATTCCACTCTGGATGTGGCTGTTTTCATAATTAATCAAGCTTAAAAGAATCAAGGCAGCGTATCGGCGTTGCCTTGATTCTTTTAAGCTTGATTCTTTTAATTTATTTAAAATGAGAAAGTAGTCCGAATCAAACCAACAGTCGCGGTGGGGTTAGCACTGGAACCTTCAGGATTAAATATCCAATAAATACCTGGTGTGATTGTAATATTCTTGCTGAGTTGATAACGATAAAAAAGTTCCAATTGATACGGAGTAGTATCAATCGCTCTAATGACACCAGTTGGAGTGTTCGGAGAGTTGCCCAGAACGGCTGAGCCACTCACAGATGTTTTCTTGAGTGGTTGTCCAAATATGACTCCGCCCGTATTACCTTCACCAAATAAATTATTAAAACTCAGACCCGCCAACCAAGTTGTAAAGTTAGTTCCAGCATTAGTATTGACACTATTAGCAAAAATAAATGTACCCGATGTCGCAAAAGTGATTGAGGGCGTAATTTTCCATGCGAGGTTGCCAGAAATTAGATCAGTTCGGATTGAACCTGCTACTGGAGTAGTACCACCAGACGAGATAAACTCAGTACTTGTGAGTCCAGTATTAAGAGAATTTGTCTGGAGATAGGTATTAGCATAAGCAACTGATGTATTTAGACTGCTACCTAATTTGAATAAAAACTGAGCAGCGATCGATGTGGTTCCACCAAACAAACCAGCTGAAGGAGGCGAGGAAGCGGTAGCTGCACTTGACGCACTATAACCAACTTGTAAATTAGCACTGTCGCTAAACTTGTAATCTATACCAATGAGCGAAGTGGTTCCACCAATCCGAAAGAAAGGATCAAAACGTCCAAATCTAGAAATGGAGCCTTGCCCGCTAGGTGCGAAGGGAGTGATCTGGGTAAAGAAGTCATCAGGAGCGGCGACAGGACCAAGAAAGAAGCTAACTTTTTCATCAAAAGCAGGGAAACGATAAAATAACAGATTCAGAAAAGCGTTGTTTGCAGTAGTAGAGGCTCCTGAGGCATAGCCAACTCTGGCTGTGTTTGTACCAAGTACGTTCGCGATAGACGGTTCAGTGCCGCCTGTACCTGCGATAAGTAAGTTTCCTGTCTCTAGACGGGTTCGCAGTAAGTCTTTACCTGTAAAGCTGGTGTTAAATAGAATACGAATGCGATCGCCAAATATGAGATTAGTTCGTCCATCACTTGGTCCTCCCGTGGCAGCGATCGCCGAGAAAATCACTTCGGCATTAAGTTTTGTGGTAGTAGAGAACTGTTGCGCTTCTATTTTGGTAATTCTTGTATCAAGAATATCAACTCGAGCGCGTAAAGTGGTGAGTTCGACTGCAAATTCTTCTTGTAGTTTTTGTAGAGATGCTAAATCTTCTTGACTAACTTTGTCAGCCAATCCTGCGGCGATGATTTCATTGATTTTGTCCAGACAAGCATTTAACCCTGCGGCAAATTCATAGCGACTGGTGGCTTGTTTGCCGCGAAATGTGCGATCAGGATAACCTGCGATACATCCATAACGCTCGACTAAAGATTGCAAAGCGGTAAACGCCCAATCGGTGGGCTTAATATCGCTTAATTGTGATACTGATGTGACATTTTGGGCTGTTGGCTGAGGTTGAGCGATTGGTTCTAACTTATTTAACTTGATAGCTTCATAAGCATCTTTTATTTCTGAATGAGCCAAGCTAGGCGATCCTAGCAGAGTTGTTACAAAAGATAAGCAAGCTACAGTGCTAATAACTGGACTTTTAACTTCATACATCCTAAAAATCATCCTCTCCTACACCTAATTCATTAAGGTTAAGCTTGTATGCCTTGTCTGTCAAAGGAATATTTGGCTGATATTTGACGCTAAAAATTACCAGAGCAGATCGCAGCGCATTCTCTAAATACGGCTGAGTAAGCTTAAAACCTAGCAGATTCGATCGCCCGCTGTGCGGGCGATCTAATCCGCTAGGTTTTGGTTATTATACTGGGCTACTTACCTCAAGCTCGCTAATGTGGTCTTGAGAGTCAGTGGATTAAGCGTTTCTAATTCTTGTTTCGGCTGATTGAGTAAACGCGATCGCATCGCATCACTTAGCCCTTGGACATTAGTAAAATCAGCTCCTGCAATACTTTCAAATTTCTCAAAATCAACATCAGTCAAATCTGCTGCTCGCAGATCGACTCCTGCCAAATTCGCGCCATTTAATCTCGCATTTCGCAAATAAGCCCCTGTCAAAAAAGCTCGCCGCAAATCTGCTTGAGCCAGTCTTGCTCCTGCCAAATTTGCGCCCGTTAGGTCAGCCCCACCCAAATATGCCCCCATCAGATTCGCATTCTGTAGGTCAGAGTTTTTTAGATTAGCTGTATTTAGAGGCGCACCATTGAGACTAGCGTTTGGTCCGATCGCCCCCGAAGACTTGTAAGCAAAATTTTCAGGAAAAACAGTCTGACTGTCATAACGCGCCCCTTGCAACTTCGCATCAGTCAAATTCGCTTCAGTGAGATCGGCTCCACTGAGATCAGCTCGATAGAGATAAGCACCTTCGAGATTTGCGGCTCTAAGTATGGCTTTGCTGAGGTCAGAGCTACGCAGATCGGCTCCACTGAGATCGGCTCCGCTAAGATTTGTCATCCTCAGATCGGCGCGGAGTAGAGTTGCTTTATGAAATTTGGCTGTTTGCAGGTCAAGCCCACTGAGATTGATCTGATACAAATCTTCC
>JAYTWB010000253.1:0-1925 GCA_043743655.1 Cyanobacteriota bacterium
ACCTATCATCGCGAGCATCCTCATAAAACTTTGGTGGGATTTGTATTTGACGGTGATGCCGATCGCATTGCTGCCGTTGATAGCGAAGGTAACTTCTTAAGCTCACAAATTCTGATTCCGATCTTGATGGAACATCTCGCCAAAAATCGCGGCTTTACAGGAGAACTAATCAAAACGATTAGCGGCTCTGACCTAATGCCCAAAGTCGCGGCTCTATTCGATTTACCAGTATATGAGACTCCTGTTGGTTACAAATATATCGCCGAGAGAATGCTCTCTGGGATTCCATGCTTATTAGGCGGCGAAGAATCAGGCGGCATCGGCTATGGCAATCACATTCCTGAGCGAGATGCTTTGCTATCAGCTTTGTATGTGCTTGAGGCGATCGCATTATCAAACAAAGACTTGAGCTTGCTTTATAGCGATCTTCAAAAGCAAACCAACTTTTTCTCTCATTATGATCGCATCGACAAAAAACTATCAGGCATGGCAGCGCGCAAAAAGCTAGTAGCCACTCTTCAGCAATTTTCGCTGACCGAAATTGCTGGTCGCAAGGTGATAGATGCTCAAGCTCCTGATGGATTTAAGTTCCGTTTAGCTGATGGAAGTTGGCTATTAATCCGCTTTAGTGGTACTGAACCTTTGCTACGGCTCTATTGCGAGGCGGCAACGCCTGAACTTGTGCATAAAACCCTCAATTGGATTTCCAATTGGTCAGAGCAGTTTAATTAAATAGCCCAAAGCTTTTCACCCTATTCACAGCGATTTTTGCTTGATCGAAAATCGCGGTCAGACTATCTAACATTCCACAACTTAACCGTACCGTCTAAACTCGCGCTAGCCAGTTCGGACGAACTATAATTAAAGGACTATATTACAGAGTTTGATTTCTCCTGTGGCTGTACTAGCGGCGATAATTTGACTATCAGGACTATAAGCAACAGTATAGACTGATTTCATAAATCGAGTCAGCGTACTCTTCGGAATTGTTAAAACCTGATCATTGATTTGGGCGAGGGGCTGGGGCAATTTCACCTGATAATTGAGTAGTTGCGGGAACCGTAGGTTTGTTTTTTGGTAACGGTGCAACGCTCATATAGCGACAGCTTTCTAGCCAAGATACTACCTGTCGTTTTGGGGGATTGTAAGTTTCACAGGTTTGAGAATTTAATGCTTGCCCAGCGAACTTCTCAGTCGAGCTGACACGGACGATCGCGATCGGTACTGTAATCGCAAAGGCTGACATTACACCTATCAAACCGAAGACAATGTAATGTATCTGATTTGTCGAATCTTTCATGATAATTTAAATATATTCAAACGCTAGACTTCATTGCAAAGATAGATAGGGAAATAACGGATGCCATGCCATCGCAGTTGCGACTGTGAATAGACTCAGCAATCCAAAAATTAAAGTACGCGGTTTGACTTGTCGATTTTTGAGGACAGGATGCAAAATTGCCCAACTCAGCCACCAGCCGACAAAGAACATCATTTCTTTGCCAGCGTAGTTTTCTAGGTTTCCCCACATGGGGTCTGGGTTCATCGCTCCAGGAATCCAAGCACCCATCCTAATTACAAACTGATTATTGGCTTGCGAAATTTCGGCATAGTGATGAGTACTCATCATAGCGATCGCCCCAATTCCCCCACTTAGTAAAGCCGCTGCCGCAGCCCCAGAGGTTTCGGGTGGTTGAGAAGAGCCTCTGTGCAAGCTTTTAGGAAACTGCTTAAACTGATTCCATAAACGGCTATAGAACGGTATAGATTTATTTGCTCTGGTCAATATTTTTGACATAAAAATCCTCGCTAAATTAAGTTTCTAAATTAATCTGGTTTAGAGCGCATGAACTTTGGCGATCGCCAGTCCCGACACCAAGCCACCCATAGCAAAAAACATCATTCCCATTAAGGCTACACAGGTG
>JAYTWB010000254.1:0-1898 GCA_043743655.1 Cyanobacteriota bacterium
CTTTTGCTTACTCCAATTGACGATACTGACATGGACTGCGGCTTCTCCAGACCATTCTTGTGTAGAAACTGCATCATAGATGTAGCCCGTATTCTGAGCAATGTAATCGAGTGATGCAGCCCGACTTTTTCCTTGAGCAATAGAATTTGTCGCTACTAATCCCGCCCGTCCATTTTTATCTAAGTTATCATGGGCAAGTCTAAACCAATAGGAGCAGAAATCAACAGAATCTTTAACCTCAGGAAACTTAGCAAATACTCTCTCAATATATTCATCGCCTAGATTTAGGCGTATTCTCTTTCCACCCAAAAATGGCGGATTGCCAATAATCGCATCAGTTTTTACCCATTCTGTAAATAGTGCATCTGTACAAACAATATTTTGCTCTAATGTCTCCAAAGGCAAAGCAGACTCAGGCAAATTTAACTTTTTCATCGCCACAGTTTGCCCGATCATCAGCGTCACCTTCGCCAATTCCACCGCAAACGAATTAATATCCATTCCAAAAAACTGCTGTGGAGTCACCAAAGACATATAGCCCCGTGATGGATCGATCGCTTGCAAAGCCTTGATCAACTCAAACTCAACTAACTTCAACTCCTGATAAGCCACATATAAAAAGTTGCCCGAACCACAAGCAGGATCGAGAATCTTATACTCACTTAGCTCCTGATGCAAAGCCTGTAACTCATGCAGCCCATTTGCCGCCGCAATGCGATCGCGCCAATAATCAGCGATCGTTGGCAACACAATCCGCTTAATATCACCCTCAGACGTAAAATGAATCCCATGAGCATGACGGAATTTTTGCGATTCCTTCGACTGAAACGCACCCTCAAAGATATTCCCAAAAATGGAAGGACGCACCTTTGCCCAATTCGCACCTGCTGCCGCATCCAAAATCCGTAACTCGCCTATTTCCAATTCAATTGGATGTATTTCCCTAAACAAACCACCATTAAAATACTGCACATTCTGATAGCGACCCGCAGGCGTGACACCCAATGTATTCATCGCCTGAAACAGACCACCCAAAACATCAAAGGAACTTAACTTATGATCAATGCAATCCTTCACACATCGTGTAAACAGATTGTCAGGAAGTAAATCCAAATCCTCCGCAAACATTGCTAACACGCATTGCAATACAAAACGCTGCGCTTGTAACTCTGAATAGTCGCGCCATTTGCGATCGCGTCCCCTCTCAATCAAAGCGCTATACAAATCTCCTAACCGCCGCGCCGCCTTCTCAGTTAGTTCCGTCTGGTTATTCCGAAACAACGGCGTAGTCTTGCTGCCACGCATAAATGCAAAAGCAGATTCACATTTAGGCAACTCTTCTAAATGGATGATATCAACAGGTTCATCGGATTGATTATCAAAATCGTAAATGTGGAACTCATCGAAATTGCAAAACATTACATAGCGCGGACGGTTCTCTTTTTTTAAGCGCAAATAATACCGCCCTGCCTGTTCCCAAATTTGGCGATCGCGTAAGTCCACACCCCGACTCTTCATCTCAATCAAGATGCGTCCATCCCAAACCAAATCTGCAAAACCCGTTTTTCCTGTCTTACTGCTATTTTTGATTACCTCTTCATACCGCGCCCCCGCCTCCAATACGCCTCCGTGTCCAAACGCTTGAAAGAACCGATCTAAAAAAGTTTGCGCCTCGCTTTTTTCGCTCCCTTTAATATTTGTGCTAACAAAAGCCACAAAGTCGGTCAGATTTTTAATGCGATCAGCCATGAATAAGCTCTTGATTTTGATAAAAATTTATCTAGATCGAATCTTAGCAAAATATAGGACTTACGCAAGCGCCATAGGAATAGAAGGATGCTTAAGCTGAGTCCGCAAATAATCAGACAAAAGCCCAAATTTAAGTTGGTAGATAGTAT
>JAYTWB010000255.1:0-3075 GCA_043743655.1 Cyanobacteriota bacterium
GTTTGGTTTAGGATGGTTGGTTAGTCTTTTGCCTTCATCCCTGATTGGTTGCAGTGATGCGAAGTCTCCCAATGCATCTTCAACAAATACATCTTCAGCTGCTTCCGAAAGTGTCGCTGCTGCTCCTAGTGCAAATTTTAAAGCGATCGGCACGGTTGCCCAACTTGATAAAGATGGACAACTTGTATCTGACAAAATTGCTGTTGTCCGCGATCCTCAAGATGCAAATAAGGTGTTGGCTGTCAATGCTACCTGTACTCATAGCGGCTGTACGGTGAAATGGAAAACGGCAGATAAAGAATTTGTCTGTCCTTGTCATGATGCTAAATTTGGAGCAAATGGCGCTGTAAAGCAGGGACCTGCGAATAAGCCACTGCCACGCTATGCCGCCAAAATCGAAAAGGGGCAAGTATTAGTCGCCATCTCCTAATAAGATAGTGGCGCATCGCGCCACTATCTTATTACGGAATCAAATCCAGAAACATCGCCGCGATCGCCATCTCTTCTGCTTTACAAATACCACGCTCGGTAATCAGCCCTGTGACTAATCTCGCAGGGGTAATGTCAAAGCCATAGTTTAAAGCTTTAGTCTCTAGTGGCGCGACTCTCACCTTGCCGATCGCACCATCATCTTGCAGCCCTTGCATATATAAGACTTCATCCGCACTACGCGTCTCGATCGCGATTTCTTTGACTCCATCCGCGATTTGCATATCAAAAGTGGAACTTGGTAGCGCCACATAGAAGGGAACATGATTGTCATGTGACGCTAGAGCCTTGAGATATGTGCCGATTTTATTAGCAACATCACCACTACGCGTAGTGCGATCGGTTCCGACAATACAGAGATCAACCTTGCCATATTGCATCAACAATCCACCTGTATTGTCAGCAATCAGCGTGTGTGGGATATTTGATTGTCCAAGTTCCCATGCGGTCAAGTTTGCGCCCTGATTGCGGGGACGGGTTTCATCGACCCACACATGAATGTTAATGCCGCGATCGCTTGCTTCATAAATTGGTGCTAAGGCACTACCGCGATCGACGATCGCTAACCAGCCAGCATTGCAATGGGTGAGAATATTTACAGGCTCACCTTCGGGCTTAGTTTTGGCGATCGCCTCGATTAGTTCGCAGCCAAATTTACCAATATTGCGCGTGCCAATTACATCTTCATCAGAAATAGCGATCGCTTCTTTGAGCGCAACTTCTATTAAGTCTATTTTTAGATCATCTTTTTGTAGATTGTCTTTTTTAAGAGCCGCTTTTTCTAGGGCAGCGATCATCCGATCGACAGCCCACATTAGATTTACAGCAGTTGGACGAGCAAGACGAATCACTGCTGAGAGAGCTTTAATCTTTGCCAAATCACCATTACATTCTCTTGCTGCTAAGTACACCCCAAAAGCAGCAACATTGCCGATGACACCTGCTCCCCGCACGGTCATATCTTGAATGGCAAGTGTTGCATCGGCGCTAGTTTTTAGGGTTTTAGTTGTCGAACGAAATGGAAGTTGAGTCTGGTCAATCACAACTAGATCACCACCTTCTAACCAAAATGCTTTCCAAAATGCTGGGGATGTAGAATTCATAATTCTTCTTTTAGTTGAATGAGGGCAAAACTGTTAGCAAACTGCTCGAAGGCTTTGGCGGTTGAAGTATTGGGATCATTTTTAGAATCTGGTTGATAGTAGCGAACTGTATAGATAAATTTATCAGTTTCTAGAGTTAATGCTTTGACTTTCCAGATGGTTGGATTTCCCGCACTGGTCGCGATCGCGGTGGTAAATTCCTGCTTTGAGCCAGATTTTGCGCCTTTGACTTTTGGATCAAAAGGAATTGTGACGAGATTTTGAGGGTTATCTTTTAGATTGTTTTTTGGGTCTTGGACGTTATCAATAGGTTGCTTTGAGACAGGCTGCTTTGACACGATCGCATAAACTTGCTGACTTTGTTGTAGCTTTTGGAGAGTTGTCTCACGACTGGGCGTAAAAATTACTGTACTCGCGCCCGAAGGTTCTAAACCGAGGTCGATCACTTTCCAGTCAGCAGGGTAGCGTAAGGTATATCCCGCGCCAGTATACTTTCCAGTTGCTTCTGGTTTAGCATCCTCAGAGCGACAAATCTCGATCTTGCTAGCATCTTGGTTGGTTTGCAAGGTATAGCGTGTGTCCTCAGCAATTAGGGCGATTGTCCAACCGTCTTGAGTGGGAGCAGATGTTTGGCATAGATCGCTGCTATTAGCTGATTGTGGTTTTTGTGACTCAGCACTGATCGCGACATTGGCTGATAGTTTAAGTTGCGATCGCAAATAACTAATCGCTTTGGTAGTTGTCGAATCGGTAGGTGAAATAGTCAATGGAGTTTGCTGACAACCAGCAAGCGAGACTATTACAACTATTCCTATGGGTATGTGAAGCTTTGGCATGACACAAAAACATGACATAAGATGAAATGTAGAAATCATCATAACTAAATGGACATCAAAACACTAATATTTCCCGCGATCGCCACGATTGGCGCATTGCTTGTTTACTTTGGCTTAGGGATTGGAGTCGGCGTAGCACGGTTTAAGTACAAGGTTATGCCACCGCAGACGACAGGCAACGAAGTCTTTGAACGGGTCTATCGCGCTCACCAAAACACTCTTGAGCAGATTGTGTTATTTTTGCCTTGTCTATGGCTATACAGTATTTTTGTCAACCCAAATTGGGGTGCAATCTTAGGTGCAGTCTGGATCGTGGGTCGAATTGCCTATGCGTGGGGTTATTATATCGAAGCGGGTAAGCGGGCGGCGGGGAATGCGATCGCGACCTTGGCGATGCTCACTTTGCTGTTTGGAACTCTCTTTAATCTTGTGCGTGGACTCTTATATGCTTAAATTCATGCCTAATTTTTCTCCTAAACTTGTGGCGATCGCTGCAAGTTTATATTTCGTTATGTTTGCTTATTTCGGATTTGTTCCCGATGTTCTTGCTCACTCACTAAACTCGGTGATCGTAACACCTATGGCACTTTTTTCGTTTTCGGGTACACGTCCCACTAATCTCGGTGTGACGGCTGGTAATCTGCTTG
>JAYTWB010000256.1:0-2063 GCA_043743655.1 Cyanobacteriota bacterium
TGGGCGCGCTGCGGAAGAAGTAGTTTTTGGTGAAGCGGAAATTACTACAGGCGCATCAGGCGATTTCCAGCAGGTCGCCAAATTAACCCGAATGATGGTCACTCAATTCGGGATGTCCGATTTAGGCTTGGGCGCTCTCGAATCTGAAACTGGCGAAGTCTTTTTGGGACGTAACTTTATGCCTCAGAGTGATTATTCGGTCAAGCTAGGCGATCGCATTGATCGCCAAATTCGCCATATTGCCCAAAGCTGTTACGACACTGCCAAACAGCTAATCGAAGACAATCGTGATTTGTGCGATCGCCTAGTTGATATTTTGTTGGATGTAGAAACCCTAGATGGCGAAGAATTTCGCAAAATCGTCGCTGAATACACGCAATTACCTGAAAAGAAACCTGTCTCAGTAAAATTTTAGATATCAAAAACAACTAGATATATCTCAAAATATAAAAGACGCGCTTTGCGCGTCTTTTATATTTTGAGATTTAACATGACAACGATCGCTTATCTCGGTCCTGTAGGTACATATTCAGAAATGGCAGCTTTGCAATATTTGCAACTCAACCATCTTGATCAAAACACAACCCAAATGTGTACTTATTCAACTATTCTCCAAGCGATTAATGCAGCTGAGCGTGGCAATGTCGATATTGCGATCGTGCCTGTCGAGAACTCGATTCAGGGTGGTGTAACCATGACTCTCGATAGTCTCTGGCAGTCTGAATCTTTACAAATTCAACAAGCGATCGTTCTACCGATCGCGCATTCTTTGATTACTCGCGCCCCAACCCTTGCAGCCATCAAAACAGTTTATTCTCATCCTCAAGGCTTGGCTCAATGCCAACAATGGCTTGATCACTACTTACCAACTGTCCAACAAGTTGCAACTGACTCAACCACAGATGGTTTACATATCGTTGCTAAAGATGACAGCGTGGCAGCGATCGCCTCACAACGTGCCGCCGAGCTATATAACTTACCCGTTCTCAAATATCCGATCAACGATCAACCTGATAACTGCACCCGTTTTTTAGTATTAGGTCGCACCGCACCGACCACCAAAGGCACACATTCATCACTTGCCTTTAGCCTTAAACGAAATTTACCAGGAGCCTTAGTCAAGCCTTTATTAATATTCGCTGATCGTCAGATTAACCTAAGCCGTATCGAGTCTCGACCGACTAAGCGATCGCTCGGTGAATATATTTTCTTCATCGATATTGAAGCATCGATGGATGCGCCTAACTTCAGTGAAGCCTTAGAAAAGTTAAGAGCAGTGACTGAAGACCTCAAAATTTTGGGGAGCTATGCCATTTTTGAGATTTAATCACACCTTAGTTTATGATGGTTAAGCTGTAATGCTTATAACTAATTTAAGACGCTAACGTCAAAAAATGACATAGCTTAGAATAGACATACAGCTTTTATAAATGGTTTATAGACAAGGGTTAGCAAACTGCTAACCGAACCAGTTGTTTTGAAGATTTATGGCCAGATACACTCAAAATTTCTTAGTTGAAATTACTCCCGAAGCCTTGCATTCAACGATTATTGAGACGTTGGAGGCTTGCAGCTTAGTAATTACTTACGAAACCGATGACTATGTTATTGCTCAAGAAATAGAGACTAATGCTTCCTTCGCCAAGATGGTAACCGTAGAAGTTTTGATTCATCGCTCGGAGATGGAAAACAATCAGGCGAAATTGACTAGTGTCACTAAAAATTCTGAATTACCTCTTCGTGTTAACAATCATTGTCAAGGAATTTCTGATCGAGTTTCTAAAGCATTCAGTGAAGCCCCAGCATGGAAGTTATTAGAAATTACCGCAGGATATTAACAGGATATTAGATAGTCATTAATGGCAAATTATTACCGTGTACTTGCTGAAAATAGGCAAGCAAGATTTAATTACGAAATTCTCGAAACCCATGAAGCAGGGATCGAGCTAGTTGGTACTGAAGTAAAAGCCGTTAAAGGTGGTCAGGCAAATCTGCGAGATGCCTATGGCATCGTGCGTAAGGGACAAATCATGTTGCTAAATATGTATATTCCCCCACACCGC
>JAYTWB010000257.1:0-4767 GCA_043743655.1 Cyanobacteriota bacterium
CGATTGGGATTTATCAAAAAACTTTACAAGTTGCGGTGTCTAGTGCGGTTTGGTCTCAGGCGCTGACTTTTGAACGCTTGCGGATTTTGGCAAAGGTTAATGCAAAACTAGGTTCTGATAATACTTTGGCGATCGCAGATATTCATTTTTCAACGGCAAAATGGGCGACACGTCAGCAAGATTTAGATCAACTTAAGGTTGTTGCTGAGGATCATCCCAGTTATCTGCCCGCGATCGCTACGGATAAACTCACCAGTAATTCACATCCTCCGCTAAAGAATCATGTCAAACCTCCTGAAAATGCAAGTGAAGCTTTTGACCGTTGGCAAGAGGTAATGAAGTTACGGACAACGCAATTACCAAAATGTCCTCGATGCGATCGCCCAGCGCTGACAGGCGAGATATCACGTTGGCAGATGTGTCGAGTTTGTGCGATTGAGTACTTATTTAAATAAACTTGATTTAAGTAAATTTATAGATAAATTCCTAATTGAATTATGCCAAATTTCGCATCTCTTCAGGCTTGTAATCCCAGCTTTTCTATCTATTCACAAAATGATAGTCAACAAGAATCTAACTACTATATAGACTTAGCTAGTGGAAGAGGTGAAGATGTCGTCAAAAGATTGCGAAGAGCGATCGCTTTATCACCAAACAAGCCGACTTATCAACTATTGTCAGGACATATCGGTAGTGGCAAAACAACAGAACTACTGCGTCTAAAAGCATTGCTAGAAACTCAGGGCTTTGCGGTGATTTATGCTGCGGTTGATGAGTATCTCCAAATTGATGATGTTGGCTTAACGGAACTTTGGCTAGTTATTCTTTATTTGACTTTGCAACAGGTGGAAAGAAAAGAAGATTCATTATCCTTAGCTTATTTACCTAATGCGATCGCTGAAATTGAACAATCGATGAGAATCTCGGCATCTACGAGGACATGCACCTATGGGCAACGCATCCAAAAAATTTTACAAGTATTACAAGCTAATGAGCAGCATCGCCGCCAGTTGCATCACTATTTAGAACCGCGCCTTAAAAAATTGCTCCTAGCATCTGGAGACGAAGTAATCGCGATCGAAGTTGAGCGACTTAAACAACTGGGTAAAAAAGGATTAGTAATTTTGGTTGATAATCTTGATCGGTTATCTATTGAGCAAGTCGAAGTGATCTTTGGGGAAGGCGGTAAGTACTTGCGTCAATTTTACTGTCACATGATTTACACTTTGCCAATGCAGGCGATCGCTCATCCCGATTTCACAACTGGGCGTAAAACTGATGATAAACAAAGCAAAAATAATCAGCCGATTGTATTACCAAGCTTATCGTTACGCGATCGTGATAAGGGGATTAGTTCTGAGAATTTAAACCTACTTCGTCAAGTTGTATTAGCGAGAATGTTACCGCAGGTTGAACCTGAACATTGGTTAGAGAACGTTGTAGATCAGATTGCAGGGCAAGTCAACAGTTTTGACCGCATTGAGACTCTTGATCTATTGTGTCGCTCTAGTCATGGTGATCTGCCATATTTACTATCGCTTTTATCTGGCTGTTTGCAACGGCAAGAGCCACCCATTGATCTGGAGACTCTAAACCAAGTCTTGCAGATAGATTACGCCATGCGCTTATCAACCATCACAGAAAGCGATTGGCAATCCTTACAAAAATGTCTCACCAGTCCCGATCCGCTGATGTCCCATGAACTTATGCTCGATGTAATTAATTTAAGCCGTCGTCGCTTACTCTTTGAAGATCACGATGCTCAAGGCTATTGGTTTAGCAGCCCTTTTTCTAAACCTGATTAAATACCTGATTAAATAAAAAAGAGGGCGCAAAGCGCCCTCTTTTTTATTTAATCAGGTTTAAGCTGTGACCAGTTCGTCAGTAACTTGTTGGGTGAGGCGCTCAAATGTTTCGCGCATCTTCATACCCACAACTACTTGTAACAGACCAGTACCATTATTAGAACCAGGATAATCAGGATGCTTTAGCAATAGTTCAGTCAGCTCGCCATAATACTTAGTACTGGTGTTACTAAGATGATTTTCGAGATATACCATCTCGTCAAGGCGATCAAACTGTCCGTCAATCTCTAGGACACTCACAGGTTGACCACACCAGCTATCTGGTCCAGAAAATAGCTTAATACCCGGATAAGAGCAGGTCAACTTAGTGCCACAAGGAATCCAAGAAATTGTCGAACCTTCATCAAACAGATAGGCTGGCTCTAGTCCTTCCACGCCACTGCGCTGAATGAGGCGGACTCTTAACACCTTGCGCTCAGTATCGTTAGCGATGAGATTGGTCGGTAAAATCTGAATGACCACATCAGCATAGGCTTTTTGAGGGTCGATATAGGCTTCAAAGTCGGGGCGGCGAATAGCGATCGCTTGAGTGACATCGGCGAGTGTATGACCACGCTCCGCCATGTCGCGCTGAATTTTCCAAGCAATTTTGACTTCATCACTGAGATCAAGATAAATGCTGAAATCTAGCAATTTGCGAACGCGATCGTCATAGATCGGATGCAAACCCTCGATCACGATCACTTTGTTTGGCTCGATCAGTTCAGGTGCATCAAGCATACCTGTCTCGTGGTTGTAAATTGGTTTCATCACCGATTTACCTTCTTTGAGCGCCTTAATCTGTTCGTACATCAAGTCAAAGTTGTTAGCACGCGGATCAAGTGCTGTAATCCCTGTTTCCTTGCGTTGTTTACGATCTAGGCTGTGATAGTCATCTAGACAAATCACGGTCATAAATTCTTTGCCAAATAGATCATTTAGTCTGCGTAAAAATGTGGATTTTCCACAGCCAGAGTCTCCTGCGACTCCAATGACAACAACACGGTTGGGCTTACTGCTCATAATTCTGAATCGATCCTTAATAAAGTTATATTTATTATGTGTTTATTATCACTGCTTCTCAATAGTAAATTTACCAAAACAACGACACCCAACTGCACAAGGTTAAATTAAACTTAACGCGTCAGATTAACGCATCAGACTTTACTCGTTAAAATATCTCGGCTTATGGCTTGTTGAAAATCTTCTAAGTGTGACGCGTGTCTTGGTAGCCATACATCTCCAGTTTCTGTGTTAATTGGAGCCAAAACATCATAAATCGGTTCCTGCAAGAAATAGGTATCCTTGAGTTTTACTAACCATGCTGATTGACCTCTATCCTTTACCCTTGATTGAATATCGGTAAGACTGGTGGGGGCGATGTCGCTCCATTGATCGGCACTAAAATCTACTTCAAGATTGTGGCGATCGCAAGGAAAGATCGAGGCGATCGTGGCAAGTCCTTGCAGCGCAAAAGCAGGAAAAGTATCAGTATCAAAGCCAAACTCATCCATGAGTTGCTTACATATATACGCAAATTCAGGGCTGTCGGGATAGCCAAGTGAATGGATTAACACTCTACTACCAATCACCGTTTTGATAAATTCAGGTGGATTGAACACAACTAAGGTTGTGTAGACTCTTGCTAAGTAGCAAAGAGCCTCTTCAGGACATAAGGAAATGGCGACAGTTATTGCTGCTCGATCAAGCATGAGACAAAAATGCAAGTACTTTTGATGTTTAAGCCAATCAGCATACAATAATTTGTCGGGTCAATCTCTGCTGCAAATGACTTAATCTTGTATGTTCGATTTACACCCCAAAACCCAGAGACCAAAAAGCTGTAGTACGCGCACAGCATGGATCATAGCTTTTTGGTCTCTGGGTTAAAAAAGCCTTTACCACTCGAACTTTATCAAGAAAATCATTATATTGGCTGCCGAGTTCTTTGACGGCAAGTTCAAATTTAGTTGAGTCAGGATAGAGATCATGGTGACAGTGACTTCGCTGGGGGTGGCTCGATTTTCCGTAGAACCGATGGGAATAATTACGGTTTGAGATCGCAGCAAATAAGCTTCGACTTCTGTCATGTGGATAAATGTAGGAACATAGAATTCAGATCGCGTAGGGTGCGTTAATGAAATGTAACGCACATTTCTGATGACTTTAATTGATGTTAGCGTACCATAACGCCTCCCTACGGAATAAAACGCCTAAAATAGTACTTCAGGAAAATCTTAGAGTGTTGGTACAGTAAGTATTTAGCCCAAAATCTATCGCATCATTTTAGATGTGTCTATCCACTACTAAGTAATAGGTTGAGTAATTACAATAATTTTTTGGACATCTTCTATAGATAGCGACAGAATATCAGCAATTTTCTCAATACTTAAACCTAGTTGATGTAATTTAAGTACTGAAGTCGTATATTTATCTTTCTTTGGAAGTTGACTAGGAGAACCACAAAAATTGTCACCAATATGTACAATATCTCTCGCAGCAAAGTTATTAATATTTCTTTCAAAGACAGCTCTTAAATTTGATTTTCGTACAGTCTCACCAAATAATTCTGAAAGTATTTGCCAAAGTTCATAGCTAACATCCTTAACATGACCTTCTGAACAATGGTATTCTTCTGCTATTTCTGTATAGTGTTGATTCTCCCAAACTCCTTTTAAAATAGAAACTTGAAGGTTATCTAAATGTTTTCCCGTCTTATTAAAAACAAGTTGATCTGCAATCTCTAATATCTTTTGCATATTTTCTATATTATTAAGCATTAAACATAAGCCTACCTGTATTAGTATATTCTGTCTTTACCCATCTTCGTCAAGAAAAGTACCGACTTTTTCCGTCTTCAGCCGACTTACAAAAAGCAAACTATTGATTATGATGAAAAGTAGGGGAGTTAATAGCTTATTTA
>JAYTWB010000258.1:0-2819 GCA_043743655.1 Cyanobacteriota bacterium
GATCGCAAATCTTCTAACTCTTGCTTGAGGCGATCGCGATCGGCAATCATCTCAGCATGACTAGCTTGATCACTATCTAAAAGCCAATCACCTGAGAAAGTATCCAGATTATCTGGTGAAATACTTGAGATATTCGTGATTTTGGCAACTGTTTTTTGTTCTTGATTCACACTGTCCAAGAGCATCTCAAGTTCATCGTCATCAGTCACAGGTATTGCCTCAATCGAAACTTCTCGTAGCGCTACTTCACGTTTCAATTCGTTCATGGATAACCTCACTCGCAACACCGAGGTATTTTTATATGCAAGAGATTACCAGAGTTTGTCTAGTTTGCATATAAACCCAGAAAGTAGTGGCGGTACTTCGTGCCGCCACTATTTTCTGGGCTGCCACTACTTTCTGGGTTGAGTGGATGGAAAATTAGATTGCACCTAAAGCCTTTAGCAGGGCTGCAAATTTAATTGTGGTCTCACTTTGCTCATTTTCAACCTGTGAATTCGCGACAATCCCAGCGCCTGCAAAAATCCTTGCCCGATCGCCTTGAATGTATCCCGCTCTGATCCCGACTCCAAAAGTGCCTTCCCCATCGCCATTTAGCCAACCGATTGGCGCTGCATACCAACCGCGATCGCAAGCTTCCCATTCCTGCATAAAGCAAACAGCGCGGTCTCTAGGTTCTCCTCCAACTGCGGCTGTCGGATGTAACTGCTGCAAAATATCGAGAGCAATTAACCAGTCCGAATCGCTAATTTGCGCGGTAATCGGTGTGTGTAAGTGCTGCACATTAGAAAGCTTGAGCAAGCTCGTCTTAACCTGTGGATCGATCTCAGCGCCCATACTTTGCAAGCGATCGCAGATTGAGTGAATTACAAACTGATGTTCGCGCATATCTTTTTCACTATTAAGCAGATGTTCTCCTAATAATTTATCTTCTTGAACCGATTTACCACGATGAATTGAACCTGCCAGAGCATCACTGCGTAACCAGAGGCGATCGCCTTGAGCCTGAAACTGCAAAACCACTTCAGGAGTTGCGCCCAAAAATGTCTTACCTGCACCACAATCTAGCAAAAAGGAAATACATTCAGGATACTCACAACGTAAAACATGCAGGATTTGGA
This sequence comes from Cyanobacteriota bacterium, assembly GCA_043743655.1. GTDB lineage: Bacteria > Cyanobacteriota > Cyanobacteriia > Pseudanabaenales > Pseudanabaenaceae > Pseudanabaena. The sequence continues at coordinate 1,122 of JAYTWB010000258.1, forward strand.
ATGGGTCAAAATCGCGATCGGCTAACACATCGAGCGCTCTTGCCAATACTACTTTTTCAAAATGTCCTTGATGAATTAACGTTAATGCTCGTTCGACAATTTCTGTCCAAGTTTGTGAACCCTCCACTTCAACAATTTGACTGACTTCATGAACAGTTGGAGCCTCGTATTGAGAGCTTTCTTGTAAATGCGATCGCATATTCTCCATGCCTTCTAGCACTTCATCGAGATCATCCCAGGGTTGAATATATTGATTGAGCGTTAAAGTACAAGACTGCTGACGATGACGCATTAGCCAACGCGGAATAAAAAAGAGCAAAGTTGGGAACTCAATCTCTGATTGCTTAGCCGTTTTCTCGCTACCATTGCGATAAAAAGAAAAAGCCCCCAAAATATGGATCGGAATTTCTGGCAAGTCAAGATCAGGATTTTTGGCGATAATGGCATTTGCTAAATGCCTTTTGATGAATGCCTTAGCGAAAGCAAAGCGATCGCCCAGATCATGATTGGGAACCGATATCTCGGCAACCGAACCAGCCGCCGCTAAGATTAAGTCTGCGTTCGGTTGCTCCCAATAAAATTTTGGTTGCTGTAAATCTGACTTACTAGCCAATAACAGTAAGGGATTAGGGCAATTTAAGTTTTGAGAGTAACTGAATAAAACTGGCGTTCCTGTGATCTGTGCTTTCGCGATCGCCTTAACAATCCAATCGTGCAGAGATTTAGACTCGAAGCTGCTATGGGTGACACTCTGACGAACTTGCATGATTATATTTTATCGAGAAATTGGGTTTAAAACCCCGTGCTTCTAGCACGGCTTTATATTAAAATATAACGATTACCGCAGGGCATACGGGAATTCACGCTTGAGAAGCTAGTTGCAAGACTAGGTATCACTGAGTAAGACCATGTTAGGACTTGTCCTACAGGCAATAGTGAGTCCAAGAATCCTTGTTGCTTTAGCGCGAGGAGTGTCAAAGACGCTCATAACAAAGAAGGTTAAAAAATAAAGGACGCGATGCGTCCTTTATTTTTTAACCTTCTTTGTTGATGAAAGGTAGTAGTGCAACTACACGAGCTTGCTTGATGGCTGTGGTCAAAGCACGCTGCTGCTTTGCGGTCAAACCTGTGATGCGCCGAGGAAGAATTTTGCCGCGTTCGGTGATGTACTTACGCAGTAATTCGACATCTTTGTAGTCGATTTTGGCAGCAGGCGCGATCGGAGAGAGGCGCTTGCGATAAAAAGAGGAGTTCATTGCCATGATTGGGATTACGCGGTTTTAGTTATTGGATTAATGGACTATTTGATTTCTTTATGAACAGTGTGAGAGTTGCAATGAGGACAGAACTTTTTGAGTTCTAATCTTGCGGTTGTATTACGACGATTTTTCATAGTCGTATAGCGAGATACGCCAGGCGATCGCTTATTGGCATTGGTGCGACATTCGGTGCATTCTAGTGTGACGACGAGACGAACACCTTTATTTTTAGCCATTTTTTTAGTTGTGATATTACTTAAAATGCGATCTACAAGTATTACACAAAATCATGTACTTCTATGCCATTAGAAAAATTATTGTCAAAAAAGCATTAACAACAAGCATGGATAAAAAACTAAAATTTTTTACCAAAAGATAATTTCAAGTAGCAGCAAAGATAAAACTGTTAAAATATGGCAACTTAACTAGGTAAAAACAA
>JAYTWB010000259.1:0-4980 GCA_043743655.1 Cyanobacteriota bacterium
GTCAAGCGATTGAGAAGGCGATCGCTTTGGGTCACATTGTTTTATTAGAAATCGAACTTGAAGGCGCGCGACAAGTGGCGCGATCGCTTCCTAGTGCTAAGCGGATTTTTATTGCGCCGCCATCGATGCAAGTTTTAGAAAGTCGATTGCGCGATCGTTGTACTGACAGTGAGGAACAGATCATCAAGCGCTTGCATCATGCTGAGCTGGAAGTAGCTGCTGCAAATGAGTTTGATGCCACGATTATTAATGATGATTTGGAAGTTGCTTTACAACAATTAGAAAAAGCGCTGTTTCACGACTAGAATGTGGGTGCTGATATTGGGTTCTCGAATGACTATGTGGAGTCTAGTTGGTGCTTTGCTTTTGTCGGTCTCGACCCAAGCTCTAGATGGTCGTGCAGTCGCCACAGTGCCGCGATCGCTAATGAGCTATGCTATCCGTCCAGTTTTAGCATCCGAAGCTACTCCGCCCGATCCGATCGCCAAACAGGCGATCGCGATCATGCTCAGTGAACTCAGTCAAGCGGGGCTGACTAATCCTGATCAAGGCGTATGGATACAGTCCCATGATGGGGCGATCGCTTCAGGACGACTCGCTAGTCGCCCATTGCCAGTTGCATCATTAACTAAGACAGTCACGACTCTGGCTGCCTTACAAACGTGGGGATCAAATTATCGGTTTACGACTAATATCAGTACGACTGGAAACTTAGTTGGTGACACGCTCAAAGGCGATTTGTTGATCGAGGGCAGTGGCGATCCGTTTTTTGTGTGGGAGGAGGCGATCGCGCTAGGCAATAAACTCAATCAGCTTGGCATTAAGCGTATTCAAGGTAATTTGCTAATCACAGGTAGATTTTGGATGAACTTTGAGACTGACTTGTCAGAATCAGCTAATTTATTGCGCTTAGCCCTAGATAGCAGTCGATGGGAAGGTGAGGTCGCGCAGCAATATGCCACCATGCCTGTGGGAACTGCTAAGCCGCAACTTGCAATTATGGGGAACGTGCGGGTTTTACCAAGTCTGGTGAATATTGCTAATAGCAAGCTATTAATCCGTCATGCGTCTTTACCGCTTTGGCAAATCCTGAAACGGATGAATACATTTAGCAATAACGAGATGGCAGAGATGCTGGCTGTCCAGTTGGGCGGTGGCGCACAAGTAGGGGCGATCGCGGCAAGTATTGCTGAGGTTTCTCCAGCAGAAGTTAGGCTAGTCAATGGTTCGGGTTTGGGACAGGCTAATCAAGTCTCGCCGCGAGCCATTGTCGCGATCTTGATGGCAGTACATAATCGCGCTCAAGTTGAAGGATTGACTCTTGCTGATCTATTCCCAATCAGCGAATGTAATTGTGGCACGCTCGAAGGGCGCAAATTACCAAGAGGAGCGATCGTTAAGACTGGAACTCTATCTGATGTCAGCGCCTTAGCAGGAGTTATCCAAACTCAACAACATGGTGTGATCTGGTTTGCGATCGCTAATCGTGGCGATGGTAATATCGATACTTTTCATCAATCGCAGGATCACATATTACAAACCTTAGTTGCGAAGTGGGGCTTGCCCAAGTTGCCGACCCCTAGCTTTGCCGAAACCCCGTGGCGAGATCGCGATCGCAACGAAGTTGTGAAATAAAAACTTGTGAAATAAGAACTATAGCGATCTCCATTTTTGTAATCGCATAAAAACCAAGAAATAAAAACCAAAAAGCGTGAGGCAGCGCTTCGCACTTTTTGGTTTTTTATTTCCAGTTGAGACAAACTATGAAATGATTATGAAAACTTAAATAATGCTTATAAATAATGCTTGTAAAATCTGAGCATTTACAAATCATCAGCACTACCTTCATCACCGTATTTCTAGCCGAGATCGGTGACAAGACTCAGCTCACTACTTTAGTGATCGCCGCGCAATCACATCAACCCTGGATTGTCTTTTCTGGAGCAGCGATCGCTTTAGTCTCAACCAGTTTGCTCGGTGTACTCGCAGGTAAATGGCTAGCCAAGACCTTTTCGCCAGACTTGTTAAACACTCTGGCGGGCTTGAGTTTTCTGATTCTTTCGATTAGTTTATTGTGGGAAGCAATAATTTAAGATCAAGGCGGCACAAAGCGCCACCTTGATCAATGCAATTTAATCAATGCAATTTATCTAAAACTTGTCTAAAATTTATGGATTGGCAATTATTGTTTCTGAGTTTTAGTACGATTTTTTTGTCAGAGTTGGGCGACAAGAGCCAATTGGCAACTCTGAGTTTGAGTGGTAGCTCTAGTGCGCCGAGATTTGTGTTTATTGGTTCGGCTGCCGCTCTATTACTAGCTAGTGCGATCGGTGTATTCCTTGGCGACAGTATTTCCGTCTTTTTGCCAACTAAGTTGCTTAAGGCGATCGCAGCGGGTTTATTTGCAATCATGGCAATGCGTTTATTGATGCCAAATTTTCCTGAAGAATGACCTATATTATTTAGGAGTTTGGGTCGTCCGCCTAGCAGACGACCCAAATTCTTAGGCATGAGTCAAGAGATATTGACCATTTCCGTTGTATTCACCATCGCACACTTCAAAAGCTGTGCCTAGCATCAGTAGATAGAAGCGCCAGATGCGGCGAAATTTGGCATACTCCATGCCATAGTCTAGAGACTTGACCATCTCTTGAGAGTCATCAAATCTCTGCAACCACGCTGCAAATGTTTTGTGATAGTTGATTCCATTCAGATACCATCGATTGATGGTTTTAAGATCGTGGTTGTAACTAGGAACCGCATCATAGTTCCAGTAACGACCGTGAGGAAAAATGTATTTGTGGGTAAAACCAGACGACATATTATTGGGGATGCGTGCAGTAATAATATGGATAAATACCTTGCCATCGCTTTTAAGAAAAGACGCTAACTTTTGAAAAGCATTAGTTAGATTTCCGACATGACAAAAGACTCCAATCGAAAGAATTTTATCAAATTTTTCCGCAAACTTTGCCTCATTCAAATCGCCTTCATACAGTGTGAATCGACCTGAACTGAGGTAACTGTTTGGGTCTTGCATCTTGCCGCGGATGTACTCGCACTGTTGATGACTCAAGTTAAGTCCCGTAAACCTTACATTGGGGAACTTCGACATAATGTAGTTAGGAACGCAACCCCAACCACAGCCAAAATCTAAAATATGATCACCATCAGCGATCGCCATGCGTTCAATCACCTGATCAAGCATTTGAATTTGAGATTCTTCTAGATCGGCGGCTCCATTTTCCCAAAGCCCCATACTGTATTTAGGATAAATGACTGACCAATCTCCAATCATCTGATTTAGCATCACTTGGGGTAAATCATACTGAATCTTCATTAGTTCGCGTGAAGATTCAGCTAGATGATCGGATTCATTTAACACCCATTCGTAAGGAGCTAATAAGCTAGGAGCATGTTTAAACAAAATTGGAAACGACAGATGAATTAGCGATCGCAAGACTGAATCTGGTACTTCTAACCCATTGATATAGGCTTCGGCTAAACTCATTTGAGTCATATTAAAAGCTCCAGCCATCAGTCGCGTTGCTTTGTATGCGATCGGACTTTTTAGAGTCATGTCTCCGACAATAGGGACATGGGTTTGAATACCTGAAAATAAACTTGTAGAAGTCATTTTGGTTCCTCTGAAGTAGCCAGTCAAAAGTAACCAATCAAAAAAGTTACATTCATGATTTTTTTGACTTAAGAGTTAGTATAGCGAGCAAGCTAGATTTAAACACTTAAGAATTTATTTAAGTTAGCGACCTTGCGCTCAATAACCTTGACGTGACCAGTCTATTGAGAGAAAATTAATACAGCGTAAGACTTTTAGATAGCTAGCAATTAATAGACAATCAAATAAATAATTAAATATGGATATTGTTGATCAAAAAATTTTGATGACGCAGGCTGACTATGCCAAAAAGCTCCGTCCCTTACTTCCAATAGAAGCATTTTTACCCGATCCTAATAAGATTTGGATTTTACTGATTAACTTAATGATCATGATCGTGGGGTGGGCGATCGCATCTTATCTTGATCGGTGGAACTGGTACTATCTCTGGATGTATCTACCACTCGCGATCGTAATGGGAAATAGCGTTATTGTTTTATTGTTTAGCACCCATGATTTACTGCACAGTTCCGCGATTAGCAATCCTTCACTACGCCGCGTGATTAGCTTGCTAGGATTTACGATGTTATGGATGCCACCCACTTTATGGAAAGCTGTACATAATCGTGAACATCACAATAAAACTAATTCTGAACAAGACCCTGATCGCAATTACTTATCTTCGCAACCAAATAATTGGGGGAAATGGATTCAAAATGCGTTTGTGCCATCATCAGAGATAAATCCAATTGGTTTAGTGATTGGCATGGCTCATGGTTGGGGTGTACATACATTTCGCAATCTCACATCAGTTTTGTTTTTTAATAATCGCGCTGCTCAATATCCTGTCGCAGCCTTTAGTATTAGTGAAAAAGAACGAACAGCGATCGCCTTAGAATTATGTGCGCTGATCGGTCTACATCTGGCTATTGTCACAAGCTTAGGATTCTCTCCTGTCAAGCTTTTACTTGGTTATTTTTTGCCAATTTGGATTGGTTATGCGGGCTTGATATTCTACATCTACACCAATCATATGCTCTGTCGGATGACTGATGTAAATGATGTTTTAGTTAATAGTCTTTCTATTCGTGTACCGAAAATATTTGATATTCTGCATATCAACTTCTCTTATCATACAGAACATCATATTTTCCCTGGAATGAATCCTCACTATTACCCGATGGTACAGGATTTACTATTAGCTCACTATCCAGAAAAATATAATCTGATGGATGCTGACAAAGCATGGAAATTAATGTTGGCAACACCACGTCATTATATTGACGAAACCACGTTTACAGATTGGTCAGGCACAAAACTTGTTCCTTGTCCCAACCTAAGACGTGAGTCGCCCGCATAGCAGG
>JAYTWB010000260.1:0-10239 GCA_043743655.1 Cyanobacteriota bacterium
CGGCAATAGCGCGAATTAAGCGATCGCTCATTAACTTTTCTCTGGGTACTACTACATGATCTGGATAAGTAGCTATGCGATCGCCCGCGTAGTGGGCGACCCACGATTTGGCATCGCTACTTACTATTTACGTTAGCTGAGATTTGGTATGATTGGCTAGAGTATTCAGTCAATTTGGAGAACCATGAAATACGCTGGAAACGTTTGGGATAAAGATGCTCTAAAAAATCCAGAGACAGAATATCAAAATTTATTAGGTTCACTAAGAAAAAAGCAAGAATTTGGTATGTTTTTTGTGCGTTGTTCACCGACGGAAGGAGAGCAAATTATCAAGAGAACAAAAACAGACGTATCTTCGCAAAAAATTTATACATTAAGGCTTGATCGCCCAATTGCCGATTTTTATGAAATGTTTGTCAATCAAACAGATTTACATGATGCAAATCTGCTGTTTGTGACAGGTATTGAAGAGTTTTTAGAAAATAAAGTTAAAAATATTGATGATCGTGAGTTGGCTCAAAAGCTAGAACATTTTCCCCGCCCTCTCGCCCATCTGAGTCTATTGCAATCGCAGTTAAGAGAAGATTTTCCAATTTGTTTTGTATTTCTATTGCCCTTATTTGCCCTAAAGTTTTTTATTGCTAGTTATCCTGAACTTTTTGACAATTCAGTTGAGGTATTTGAGTTTCCCACAGATATGGAGTTGCTAAGGCAAGAGACATTTCGCTGGGTCAGTGGCGATCGCTATGAAGCTTATGCCCAAATTAGTGAACAAGAGCGCGATCGCAAATACGAGGACTTACAAAAGCTAATCGCGGCTCAGCCGTTAATTTCTGAGCGCCGTGTCGATTTATTGCTAGAGCAAGGCGGTTTATTAGTGGCGGGCAATCGCTGTTCAGAGGCGATCGCCAATTGTGACTTAGCTTTACAGATTCGTTCTAATAATCATCTGGCTTGGTATAACCGCGCCGTTGCTTTAGACCTGTCGGAACATCATCAAGAAGCGATCGACAACTATCATCAGGCGATCGCCTACAAGGAAGATTTTTATGCCGCGTGGCATAATCTTGGCACTTCACTAAGTATGTTGGGGCGCTACGAAGAAGCCGTCAGTAGTTATAACATTGCCTTAAAACACAAACCTGATTATCACTATTCTTATGGCGGTAAAGGCTTAGTTTGCAGCGTTCTCGGCAAATATGAAGAAGCGATCGCCCATTGCGAAAAAGCGCTCGCACTCAGACCAGACTATGTGCAGGGTTGGTTTAGCCGCGCCTATGCCCTTGAGAGCATTGGCAATTATGGAGAAGCGATCGCCAGTTATGATCGCGCTCTAGAGTACAAACCTCTCGATCATCAAATTTGGTATAGCCGCGCCAAAGCCCTTGAGCAATGGGGCAACTACACCGAAGCGATCGCTAGCTATGACCAAGCTTTAGCAATTCGTCCTGATGACTATTACGCTTGGAATCATCGGGGGCTAGTGCTGAGCAAACTAGAACTCTATGAAGAGGCGATCGCTAGTCACGATCAAGCCCTAGAGATCAATATGCACGATCATTTTGCTTGGTACAGTCGCGGTAATGCCCTCAGTGGGTTAGGGCGACTAGAGGAAGCGATCTTTGCCTATGACAAAGCCATCCAAATCTCACCCCAAGAACCGCAAGTATGGCAAAGTCGTAAACTCGCTTTGAGAAGACTTGGATTTGATTAATAAACACAATTCACATCGTTATGAAAATCACGCCGCCGCCTTCTGCTTTGAGACCGACTGTCGTGACAACTGCCGCAGGAGTGATTAGTAACAACCACGAGTCTATAGTTTGTCTGGGGGGTAAAGGATGGAAAATCCCTTTAAGTTCCGTAATAATTGTGCCATTTTTAGTCAGTACTTTTGGGATAGTCGGACTGATTGGTTGGCTATCTTTTCGGAATGGACATGATGCGATCAAACAGCTTTCTTATCAACTACTTAGCAAAGGTACAGAACAAGTTCAAACTCGCTTACATTCATATTTAGAACTTGCCGATACAATTAATAAATTAAATTCTAATAGTATTGATCTGGGACAAATAGATTTTGCTAATGAACAGAATGCTCAGAAGCATTTTTGGAAGCAGTTACAGAGCTTTCCGCAGATTAGTAATATCTACATGGCGACTATATCGGGTCAATATATTGGGGCGCGCCGTATTCAAAATAAATTGGCTGTGGAGAACTCTACCACAACCTACATGACCGATGAGAGCGGACGATTACAGACGATTCTTTTACCTAAAAAAGGTTTTGAGCTTAGCGATCGCCCTTGGTATCAGACAATGCGTAAAGCTAAACAAGATACATGGAGTGAAGTTTATACAGACCTGATTACAGGGGAACCAGCTATCACCGCAATTAAGCCTTTGTATACTTCTAATAGAGAAGTAGATGGGGTGTTGGGAGTGTCAATGTTGCTAGGAGATATCAATCTTTTTTTGCAAAAAACTAAAGTAAGCGATCGCGGACAGACATTCATTGTCGAACCATCGGGCAAGCTAGTCGCGACTTCTAATCTGGATGTATCTATATCTAGATCAGACAATAAGTCTGAGCGAATCTTGGCAACTCAAAGTCAAGATGAGTTGACTCGCACTGTGGCGGCGCGTTTAAAAGATGAGTCAAATCAAAACAACGATCAAAATAGCGATCGAGTGCAGCAATCAGTAATCATTTTTCGTGGTGAGCCATACTTTCTGCAAGTGAGTAAACTTAGTGATACTTACGGATTGCGTTGGCGGATCGTGATTGTAGTGCCAGCTTCTGACTTTATGTCGCAAATTATGGACAATACCCGTTCTACGGTTTTACTATGCTTGCTAGCGCTAGGTTTGGTCACTATATTTGGAATCATGGTAGCCCGGCGGATTAGTCGTCCGATCGCACAATTAAGTAAGGCAAGTCAAGCGATCGCCGCAGGAAATCTGGATCAAAAAGTTGAACATTCTTGTCTAGTTAAAGAATTAGCAATCTTGGCAAATTCATTCAATCAAATGAGCCGTCAAATGCAAAAATCGCATACAAGGCTAGAGGAATATTCCCATCTCTTGATGCAGAAAGTGGATGAACGCACTCAAGCATTACAACAAGAGATTCTTGAGCATGAGTTTACCGAAGCGGCTCTGCGAGAATCAGAAGAAAAGTTTGCTAAAGCCTTTCGTTCTAGTCCTGATGGGATGGCTTTGATTTGTACTGAAACCCGCAAGCATGTCGATGTCAATGACAAGTGGACAGAGATCATCGGCTATAGCCGTGAAGAAGCGATCGGTACAAATCCGACAGATTTGAATCTATGGATTGATTTAGAAGAGCGCGATCGCATGTTAGCGATTGTCGAACTGGAGGGAAGAGTTTCCAATTTTGAAGTAAGATTTATGACTAAATCTGGAAAAGAAATCACGAGTCTAGTTTCTTCTGAATCTATTGAACTTAATGGTCAAGTTTTTGCGATCTGTGCCATTAAAGATATTAGCGATCGCAAGCTTGCCGAAAAAGAATTGCAGTTAGCTAAGGAAGTAGCAGATATGGCAAATCGTGCTAAGAGCGAATTTCTAGCAAATATGAGCCATGAGTTACGCACTCCTCTAAATGGCATTCTCGGCTATGCTCAAATCCTAAAACGGAGTTATAATCCTCAGAAGCATCGGGAAGGCTTAGAGATTATTCAGCGTAGTGGTGAACATCTGCTGACCTTACTTAACGACATTCTCGATCTTTCTAAAATTGAAGCTAAAAAACTAGAACTCAATCCCAATGAATTTGAGCTGCCTAAATTATTACGAAGCATTACGGATATGTTTCGGTTGCAAGTAAGCAAAGACGTGCAGTTAGTCTATCAACCGCTTACCAGCTTACCGACCACGATGTATGGCGATGAAAAGCGCTTGCGCCAAGTCTTAATCAATCTGCTTGGAAATGCAGTTAAATTTACCGATCGCGGTAATGTCTCTCTAACCGTTAGCGCCCAGCCTTGCGAGTTAAGTAAAAACTATAAAGTTCGATTTGCGATCGCCGATACAGGCGTGGGAATTGCTCCTGATAAATTGGAAGATATATTTCTGCCATTTCAACAGGTTGGCGATCGCGCGAGGCGTTATTCGGGTACAGGTTTAGGTTTGCCGATTTGTCAAAAAATCGTGGAGATGATGGGTGGACAACTGCAAGTCACAAGTATTTTAAATCAAGGTAGTACTTTTTGGTTTGAGATTGAACTAACTGAAGTTCCTAATCATAGTTTAGCTCCAGATAGTCGGACGATCGCAGGTTATTTAGGCGATCGCCGCAAAATTTTGATTGTCGATGACAAGATTGAGAATCGGATGGTACTAAGCGATTTGCTTACTCCTCTTGGTTTCATCGTTGCCGAAGCGATCGATGGTGAGGACTGTCTTAATCAAGCTAGGATATTTGATCCAGATTTAATTTTGTTGGATATGGTGATGCCACATCTAGATGGACATGAAACCACCAAGCAATTACGACAGTTACCAATGTTCCAAAAAACAGCGATCATCATGGTTTCGGCAAGTGCCTTCAATCAAGATCGTCATCTTAGTCTCCAAGTGGGCTGCAATGCTTTTATCGCTAAACCGATTGAGCCTGACACCTTGTTCTATACAATGCGATCGCTTCTCGATTTAGAATGGCAATATGAAGATTTACAGATCGCAAACAATATTTCTCATACAGATATCATGGCGATCGCCATGATATCTCCATCAAACTGTGTCTTAGAGAAGTTAATCCAACTAGCGCGCATGGGTGACATCCTTGCTATCCAAGATGAAGTCATTCTTTTGCAAGAGAGCGATCGCGATTTTAGTCCCTTTGCTAGTCAAATTCTCGATTACGCGCATGGATTCCAAATCAAACAAATTCGAGAATTCTTAACCAGTTTTTTGCAACAATCTTAACTGCTGCTGAACTTGCAATTTAATTTCTTGCGCTTTCAAGTAAACGGTTGTTCCATTTTTGACTTTTTCTAACTCATTATTAATTGCCATAAAATCGCCGATCGCGCGATTTTGATTAAGGTTTTTACCATCTTTCGGCAAACTTGCCCATAACGCCGTAAGATTCTGATTGGCACGCTCCAAAGCCCAAACAGACTCCTGCTCATTTTTTAACCGCACTTTCACTTCCGAAAGATTTGACCGATATTCGGCTAAACGTTTTTGAACTTCCCCATAGCCCTGTAAATCATCAGGAGAGACTTTTATGTCTTCTAGACGCTGGATTGCTTCTTGCCACATACTTGCAATTTCATTCCAGCGATCGCTACTATGTGGAGGATTGCGCCCCGACTCGGCAGCTTTTTTGGCAAATTCTTCTGCACCACCAATAACCGAGGCAACTTTTGCATTCCCAGCCGCAAGTCCTGCCATTTCTTGCATATCTCTAATCGAGTTGTTAGCTAATTGCTGAGATTTACGTCCTGCCATTGTTTGAGAAGGAATTTGAGTCAAGCGATCAATTGCAGATTGCCAGTTTTGGACAGCAGCTTTCTTGTCAATCAAAGTCGTTGCTTGCTGAAACTGAGCCTTTGCCATAGTGATATTTTTTCGGCATCAGTCAGCACGATTTGGGCATTTTTTTCCTGAAAAACCTTCGCTTCTAACTGCCCGACCTTCACTCGTGCCGCCTGTAACCCCGCAGGTGAAAATTCCCAACCATAGCCCCAACCGTAATATCCTCTAGAATAATCTGCCCAATCAGCGACATACCATGCAGGAATACCATCAAGAGCAAGTTTGCCATCTTTTAGCTTAAAGGCACCACGATCCAAGTCAGCGGAACTTGTTGGAGATTCGATTAGCTGTCGAGCTTCCTCAACTGTTGCTTGTCCCTTTTTGAAGTTGGCATCAATCGCCATGTTACTAGGCAATAATAAAAGTGGTGCAGCCTTTGCCACAGGCTGTCGAATTGCTGGATAGGGTAAATTCACAACATAAATAAGACCAACAGGAATACCAACTAAAACTGTAATCCAGATTAGCTTTTTACCTATTCCCTTCAAACCAGATTTTTTTGTTTGAGGGATAGATTTAGTAAGTAAAACTGGTTGCGATCGCGTCAGTTCTGCTTCAAGTTCTACATATCGTTGCATCGCCGAATTTGGCTGCGATGTAGCAGGGGGAGCCACTGGACTTGAACTTGGGATCGGTTGAATAACTGGTGGAGTCACTTGTCCTTGTCGTTGTTTGTTTAATTTCGCAAACATCGAATTAAGAATGCCCATGAATATTCTCTAAAATAATTCTTATAATTATAGCAATTATTATTAAAAATTTAATTGCTTTTATGATATTCAAGTTGCCAAGGGCAACTTGAATATCGCAAAGACGTAAATTCAGGATTAGGACATCGCCTGAATGATGTAATCAAAATAAGGCTCGGTGGTAGTCGCATCTTCTTTGCTCAGCAATGCTAAAGAAGCATTTTTGAGGCAACGTACGGCATCAGCCATACCAACTAGAGGAACTCCGAGAGAATTATACATTTCACGAACACCGATGATACCGATTTTTTCGATCGGGTCTTTGTCACCTGCCAAGACTCCATAAGTGGTGAGGCGGATATACCATGTGAAGTCTCTCAGGCATTGACTTCGTTGTCTCTGACCATAGGCATTGCCACCAGGGGCGATGTAGTCAGGATGGATTCTAAATAGTTCTTCGGTGGCTTTTTTGACGATTTTATCTTCGCTTTCCGCCAAGACTGTGGCAATCCGCACTCTTTGGGTTCCAGTGGAGAGAAAGTTCTGCACACTTTCCAACTCGGAGACAGTAGGGTAACGAAGTTCGTCGTCGGCTCTTTCTAAAACTTGACTAACTACACTCATGATTAAAACAGTAAATTAATATATTCGCGATCTAGTCTACCAAAAGCGGTGAATCAGCCAATGTTTTGTAATAAACTAGGACAAATCAAAACCCAAAAGACGAGTGGCGGCGCTTCGCGCCGTCACTCGTCTTTTGGGTTTTATGTCCTAAACAAAACTTACATTGCTATATTTTGCGTTTCAGACGATTGAGCAAGGTTTTTAGTTCTGAAGCGCGATCGCTTAGAGTACCTCCGTAGCGCCAGTCCTGATATATCTGCGTAATTTGGACGATCGCATCGGCTTGTTGAGCAGGGATGCGATCGCGTAGAGATGCGACATATTCTTGAGGCGTTTGGTGCGGTGACTTGGGTTTGCCTTGCTCAGATAGCCATTGCAACATTTGTTGATAAGTGCGCTGAGGTATAGGCATTTTTTGTAAGCGGCGTAATTGCCACCACCAGATCATAAATTGCCACAAAGCCCAGCCACCTAACCCAACCGTAAAGGCGATCGCTAAACCAAAGGCAACCCCTATCCAACCCATTTCGATCAGCCAACTAATTACACCACCGACAAATTTGCCGATGCTGCCAAATACTGCCGTAAAGAAATTTACGACAGGGCTTGGTAAAAGATTAGCAAGCCAATTCCAAAAAGTTTGAATCACGCCAAAGGTGCGATCGCTATTAATTGATGACGGAAATAGCGGACGATTTGGGACAGGATCGAAGGCAAGCCAACCATAAATAGGAAAGTAAACCTCGACCACTGACTGGGTATCAATATTTTGGACTTCATATAATCCTGTAAATGGATTAAATTTCCCAGATGAAAAGCCCACCACATAGCGAGTGGGAATGCCAAGCGATCGCAGCATCACCGCCATAGTCGAAACAAAATGACTCTCCTCACCGCCACCCTGCTCGATAAATTGCGATACAAGATCACCATTCGCTGAATCAAACTTAAGATTTTTTAGAGCATAGTTTTGCTTAAGGCTTTGCGCGATCTGTACTACGCGATCGTAAGTGTTATCTAAGGCGATCGGCTTGCCATCAGAATTTTTCGCAGTTGCCAAAAAATTCAGCGCCGTATCACGGACTTGAGGCGATAGATTAGCGGGAACTTTTAGATAATAGTCACGAATTAGGCGCGGATACTGATTAGGTATTTGCCGCAGTTGCTGTGGATTGCGTTCGACCACATTGGAAATCACCGTATAGGTGATATCTTGCGGCAGTGGTGCAGGGGCGCGAATCATTCCTTCTTGATCGACATCCAATTCTTCACTAGAGAAAAAGACGCGATTTGGTACAGCCGCCATCGGGACTAGATTAGGGAAATTCGGTGAAGTAATCGTATAAGTTTGGACGACTTCTTGAGACACAACTGGCTTGAGCAGCTTGGAAGAACCAATCAGCCCATAGGTTGGACTTGGCAGCGAAAATTCATAATTGATGGCGTTTCGTCTGATTGTGCGGATTTGACTCGGATCATTGCGAGATATCCGCCACCCTTTACCCGTAAATTCGTCATAAGCCATCACTCGCCAAAACAACTCAGCTTGAGAGCGCACTCGCATCATCAATTCAGGCTGACGCTTAGTATTCAGTTGGCTAGCTCCCGAAGAGGCTGTATCAATTTCAGGGGCAAACAGGGGCGGCAGAGATTCGGAATCATTATTTCCCCCAGTCCCGCCCGTTCCATTTGCGCCGTTGCCATTAGTCCCCGACTGCTGCCGCGACTGCTGTTGTCGAGTCAAAATCTCACCCCGAGGAATCTGCCTATCTAGGGGCAAATTGACACTGACAGGAAAGTTGCGTAGCTGAAATCCTGGTAAACGTGGCAAAAAAGCAAAAATCGTCAAACCCAACACCAACACGATCGCCATTAATCCTGACAGAGGCAATAGCGATATCCCCATTTTTTTAGGCTGAAAGCTAATCGTCTGCACACCTAAACGGGATCGATGATCGAGCAGTAAAGTCGGGATTCCCACCAACAAAAAGGCGATTAGCCATAACGCAAACATCATTGTTTGGCTCAAAGTCGCCGCCAGAGCCATTAAAATCAGTCCAATCACAATCGAATAGCCCAAATCCTTGCGGCGTGGCAAGTCAAAGCTATGTAAAACCTGTAACTGGATCAACAGTCTCGCTAGCAATAGCCGTGTTTCTTCAGTTTGACGCGCAATGTCATTTAAAAATATGACTAATGTGGCGATCATCGCGATCGCTATAAACAACTTGACGATCACATTACGTTTACGCCGCGCATACCATGCCCACACCGCCGCGATCGCGCTCAGTGGAATCGCCCAGCCACTATTGTTTAAGTTGGCTACCGAATCCATCGCCCCAATGCTAATAAATACGAAGACTTGAACAAGCGATCGCAGCGGAATTGAATCTTCAACTCCCGCGATCGTAAATGTTGCCGCTTTTCGCAATTTATCAAATGCACTAACCTTTGATTGTGGCTCTGAAGGCTGAATCGTATCCATAGCTTTGCAAAAAATATAGAGTAGAAGGCGCACAACGCACGCCTCTTTACTCTAGCGCGATATTGTGACTACTTTTGAGATTTACCAAGTTCCAGATTAAGAAATGGAACTGCACCATTTCCTCCTAAAACTTGCGGAAACTTACCATCCCATTTCTCGATCGCTTGTTTTTGCAAAAGCTCAGAAGTCAAGGTTTCGCGCAAAAGTCGTTGTGCTTCCGCTTGTCCCTTAGCGCGGTTGATAGTTGCTTCGGCTTCTTGCTCTGCTTCTCTAGCAATATACACAGCCCTCTGAGCGCGTTGTTCCGCAATTTGTTTCTCTTCTACCGCCTTCGAAAACTCAGTTGAGAAGTTTAAATCAACTACGCTGGTATCTAAAACAATAATTCCATACTTACTCAAACGCTGACTCAGAGCTTCATCAAAATCTTGTTTGAGTTCATCACGTTTAGTAATTGCTTCTTCTACAGTTCGTCTTGCGGCGGCAACTTTAAAAGATTCTTGAGTTTGCGGCGCGATGATTTTGGAGACAATATTTTGTAAAGTGCCTTGAGTACGGCGGATTGTCACCACTTCAATTGGATCGAGGCGAAAGTTAATCGCAAAACTGGCGGTTAGTTGTTGCAAGTCCTTAGTCGAACTTTGGGCTGGCACTTCAAACTTCTGGACAGTCAAGTCATAGACATCGACTTGCGAAATCACAGGCGGCTTAAAATGCACTCCTTCCAGCAATACGCCATCTTTAGCCCCTCCAAGGATACTCAGCACTCCCGCCTCACCTGGGTTGATGATTACAAATGAGTTAAAACTAATAACCGCTAAAATCCCTAATATTGCGACTAGGACTAATGATTTCCAGTTTGTTTCTTGGTCTAAC
>JAYTWB010000261.1:0-9355 GCA_043743655.1 Cyanobacteriota bacterium
TTTCACATTACCCACAGGTGTGGGATACAAGTTAGACAATATTGTTTTGCGACTTGTTAACTACAATACCTCTATCGACACAGCCCTGATCCAAATCTATGCTGATGCTGCCAAAACTAGCACTAGCCCATTAGGCGCAACACTGCAATCAGTCCTTTTCAATAACCCTGCATCTGCTTCTAATGCAGTGAATAATTTCACCTTCACGCCCACTACCAACTTTACCTTTGCTGCCGATACGCGCTACTGGCTGCTAGTTGACGTAGCAAATTCAGCGACAGCGACTACTGTATACGATTTGGCAAGCAGCAACCCTAGTATCACACCAACAGGGATTGCCACTTTTAGTAGTTACCAAATCGGTGACGACAGCACCGGCTACGCTAATCTGTCAGATGTATTTCCAAATGCACTTCCCTCTTTTCAAGTCAATGCTACAGCTACAGCTGTCCCCTTTGACTTTTCGCCACAGTTTGGCATCGCCGTCCTCGGCGCTGGCTGGCTCTTAAGGAAAAAGTTTAAAAAACCCAACTAAACAAGAGAGTCGGCGTAATGCGCCGCTTCTATTGTTTGATCTCATCTCACGCAGAAGTTGCGCAGATTTTCTGTATGCGTAATATTCAGTTAATCAACACTTAAAACCAAGCCTTTTAAATAAGCGCCCTCAGCATGAAAAATGCTAGTTGGATGATCGGCAGGATGATTTAACTGATGCAAAACCTTGATATTCCGACCTGACTCGATCGCCGCCGCCGTCACTGCGCCCGTAAAGTTTTCCAAATTCACAACTTGCGAACAAGAAAAAGTAAATAACAAACCACCACTTTTTATTTTAGAAAGCGCCTGTAAATTCAACTTCTTATAACCCTGCATTGCTGCATGTCGTGCTGACAAATTTTTGGCAAAAGCAGGAGGATCAAGCACGATCGCATCATAATCAGCATCACATTGGCGCAAAAAGTCAAACACATCGCCCGTAAAAGAAGTATGTTTTGCCTGATCCTCACCATCAAAGTTTGCCGCAATATTGCGATCTGTCCATTCCATCGCCTTCACCGAGCTATCGATCGAATGGACTTCTCGCGCCCCACCCGCGACTGCATATACTGAAAATCCGCCCGAATAGCAGAAGGTATTTAAAACTTTTTTGCCTGTTGCATATTTCCCAAACAAGCGCCGATTTTCGCGCTGATCCAAGAAAAATCCTGTTTTCTGCCCCCTTTCCCAATCAACAATAAAGCGATGTCCATATTCCAAAACCTCGCCGCCATCGCCAGATTTTGTGCCGATCAATAAGCCATCCTCAAACTGACTATGGGGTTTACGCGAAAGTGTCGCCGCGCTTTTGTCGTATACAGCTTGTAAGCGATCGCCATAAATCGCCCTTAGAGATTCGGCAATTTCCATCCGATAGCGATATGTCCCCAAAGAATGGCACTGCAAAACTGCTGTACTGCCATAAATATCAATAATTAATCCTGCTAAACCATCACCTTCAGAATTAATCAATCGATAGCAATTTGTTTCAGGATTATCAATTAGTCCCATTTGATTTCTGAGCGCAAATGCAGTTGTCAGGCGATCGCTTAACAACTGTTCCATCGACTCGATCGGCTGGAACGACAACACCTTGATCGCGATGCTACCCAATCCCCACAGTCCGATCGCCAAAAATTTACCATCTTCGCTATAAGCTTCTACCAAATCGCCATCCTTGACATCACCATGCATTTTGGCGATCGCGCCCGAAAAAATCCAAGGATGAAAACGCTGAACCGCATCGACTTTTTTACGATGAATAATCGCACGGGGCAACGATAACATGGCGAATAACTTCTAGTTAAGATAGGTTGCTAACCATAGCATAGAAAGTAATATGACCGCTTGGCAGTCGTATTACTTTCTATGCTATTCTCAAGAAGCGATTATTATTGATAATGATATGACTTCTGCGGAGCCAAGCTACTCACCCGAATCCCTTAAAGCTGAACTCAACTCAAAAGGTTGTCGGATGACCCCTCAGCGCGAGGTAATTCTAAGTACATTCCAAACACTGCCCGAAGGTCAGCACCTTAGCGCTGAAGACCTGCACGATCGCCTAAAAGAACAAGGTGAAAATATTAGTCTCTCGACAATTTACCGCACCGTGAAGATGATGGCGCGGATGGGAGTTTTGCGTGAGCTAGAACTTACCGAAGATCACAAACATTACGAAATCAATCAGCCTAGACCGCATCACCACCACCATCTAGTCTGCGTAAAAACTAACCGTGTTATTGAATTTAAAAATGACCAGATACTCACGATCAGCAAAAAAGTCGCTGACAAATATGGTTTCTCAGTTTTAGATTGCCAACTCACGATCATTGGGGTCAGCCCTGAAGGACAGCGGTCAATTTTTTAAAGAAAAACCCTGCTCAGCATAAACACGAAACCTCTCTAAATCTGCCTCTAGAGTAGACTCAACAACCTGTCCCAAAAACAAGTTGTCCATCAATTTGCCGATCGCTGGAATTGCATAAGCGATGCTGAGCTTGACGATAGTCATATTATTTGGGCGACCATAAAACCTGACTGCACCACGATTTGGCAATCCACCAATTGACTCCCACTGGATGATCTGATTGGGAATTTGCTTGAGAATCCGAGATTTCCAAGTAAAAGTCAAGCCATTTGCGCCGAGTTTCCATGCTGATATTTCAGGATCAGAACTGATTTCGACCGAGTCAATCCACTTCATCCAACGGGGCATAGCCTGTAAATCTGACCACAACGACCACGCATACTCCACAGGAATATTCACTTCAGTTTGGACGGTATGTTCTAGCCAATCACTCATTAGAAAATAATTAATAATTAATTAATCAGGTATTAATCTGCGTTTGTACTAATCATATGTCAAAGCCCATAAAAAATAGAAAGCACGCTGCGCGTGCTTTCTATTTTTTATGGGCTTTGACAAAGAAGACTAGACTAAATGGCAAAAACTGTAATAATGTACTAGAGAGATATAGCTAGTTTGACCACTGGAAGAGTTGACTGTGGGTTTATTACGCCATTTTACAAAAGACATCGGCATTGATTTAGGTACTGCCAACACATTGATCTATGTGTCTGGTGAAGGCATCGTCCTGCAAGAACCATCTGTTGTCGCCATCGACCAACGCGATAAAACTGCTTACGCGGTCGGTGATGAAGCAAACAAAATGATAGGACGCACCCCAGGAGACATCATTGCCATCCGTCCACTCAAAGACGGCGTGATCGCTGACTTTGACTCGGCTGAGTTGATGTTGCGCTCATTTATTAACAAAGTTAAAAAAGGTGTTTTCAACCCTCGTATTGCGATCGGTATCCCCAGCGGCGTAACAGGCGTAGAATGGCGAGCTGTGATGGATGCCGCCCGCCGTGCTGGTGCTAGTGAAGTCTATCCGATTGATGAACCGATTGCGGCGGCGATCGGGGCTGGACTGCCCGTAACTGAGGCAACAGGCAATATGATCATTGACATCGGTGGCGGTACGACCGAAGTTGCGGTTATGAGTTTGCAAGGGATTGTATTGAGTGAGTCGGTTAGAGTCGCAGGTGATGAACTCAGCGAAGCGATCATGAAGTACATGAAGACTGTGCATAATCTTGTGGTCGGCGAGCGGACTTCTGAAGAAATCAAAATTAAAATTGGTTCCGCTTATCCGATCAAAGAAGAGACATCGATGGAAGTAAGAGGTTTACACCTTCTTTCAGGCTTACCTCGCACTGTCACGGTCAAATCTTCCGAGATTCGGGAAAGTATGAGTGAGCCATTGTCCGTAATTATTGAGGCGGTAAAGCGTACTCTAGAGAGGACTCCACCTGAGTTGGCAGCAGATATTATCGATCGCGGTATTATGTTGGCGGGTGGTGGAGCCTTACTCAATGGTATTGACACCCTGATTAGTCACGAGACAGGCATCGTTACACATATTGCGCCAGCCCCACTACATTGTGTGGTGATTGGTGCTGGTCGCGTCCTTGAAGATTACAAAAATCTTGGTCGGGTTCTAACTAGTCGATTGAAAAATTTATAGGTAAGTTTTTCATGGATTCAATTCGGAGTTGGTGGGAACGTTATAGCTTTCAGACAGCTATCGTGACAGCAGGAATCGGATTAGCTTGGCTAATTCGTCAGACTCAGGGCGTAGCAATTATGGAAACTTACCAATTTCTAAGCCGCCCTTTCCAGTCCACCGTATCGAGGCAAGAATTATTGCAAGATGCTCAAGTGCGCGAATTACGCTATCGATTGACTGAGATAGAGTCTCAAAATCAGCGGATGAAAGAACTTTTAAAAGTAAAAGTTAATCCTCCAGATAATGGGGTTTGGGCAGTGGTAATTGGTCGTGGCGCTGACTCTTGGTGGAATCAGATATTAATCGGTAAGGGCAGCAATGATGGAATTAAATCGGGTTCTGTCGTGGTTGCCCCTGGTGGTTTAGTTGGTCGTGTCACCTATGTGTCGCCCAATAGTAGCCGAGTCTTGCTGGTCAGCGATCCTAATAGCCAAGTTGGAGTTGTCGTTAGTCGCAGTCGTTACAACGGGATGCTGAAAGGGCAAAGTCAAAACACCGCAACTTTAGAGTTTTTTGAACGCGATCCTGATGCGAAGGTGGGCGATATTATCCATACTTCACAATTCAGTACGCTATTTCCTGAGAATGTGCCTGTCGGTCGGATTAAATCAATTAATCTTGATAAACAACCCTCGCCTGAAGCGATCGTTGAATTTTCGACCCCGCTTGGTTTATTAGAGTATGTGAAGGTATATTCTTTTCAAGAGAAATCATGAAATAAGTAAGAGAGTATCGCCGCAAAGCTCGACCTCTCTTGCTTTTAGAAATTAATTAAGCAAGTCTAGGTAAATGCTCGATCGCAAGATTTCCTTATCGATAAAACTTTTAAATTGGGCTGTAACTATTGGCTCGTTATTAATTTGCATTTTGGCGATGTATACGCGATTTCCTGGGATGACATTGATGGGGATTTCGCCCAATTGGTTGCTGATCTGGCTTGTCGCTTGGAGCGTCAATCGCCCTGTAATTTTATCGGTGATGGTGGGTCTCGCCTTAGGAATGGTGCAGGATGGGATGACTTTTGTGGATATGAGCGTGGCTCCAACTCATTCACTAGGATTAGCGATCGCTGGTGGGATAACGGCGCTGTTGCAGAAACAGAGATATATGCAGGAGGATTTTATTTCGATCGCACTAATTGTGTTTGGGATGGCGGTAATTGTCGAAACAATGCACGCGATGCAATTAACTTTCATGAAGGCAAGAATGGATAACATTTGGATTTTGCAACAACGTATTGCACTTAGTTCGGCTATTTTGAGCAGTTTGTGGTCTCCTGCGATTTACTTTCCTCTCAGTCGTTGGTGGCGATCGCTGGAAAGAAAAGAAGATTAATTTCAAAATTAATTTGTGGTGGCGATCGTTATGCTGAACATAAAAACTGCTAAATTTAGTTAATAATTTAATTAATATAAGAGCGTAATTAAAACTACCTTTTTATACAGTTTTTTAGATTTTTATTAAGCCACTCCCGTAAATCATATGTCTAAAAAGTCCACAGTTATTTCTCCCTCAATCCTGTCTGCTGACTTTAGCCGTCTGGGTGATGACATTCGTGCAGTTGATGCGGCAGGTGCAGATTGGATTCATGTTGATGTGATGGATGGTCACTTTGTCCCAAATATTACGATTGGACCATTAATCGTTTCTGCGATCCGTCCTGTCACCACCAAGATTTTAGATGTCCATCTAATGATTACTGAACCAGAGCGATATGTGCCTGATTTTGCAAAGGCGGGTGCAGATATCATCACCGTTCATGCTGAGCATACTGCTTGCCCTCATTTGCACCGCAATCTCTGTCAAATTAAAGAACTTGGCAAAATGGCAGGTGTTTCGCTCAACCCTTCCACTCCTTTGAGCTTTATTGAGTATGTCCTCGATCTTTGCGATTTGGTACTAATCATGAGCGTCAATCCCGGGTTCGGCGGTCAAAGCTTTATTCCTAACGTGATTCCTAAAATTGCGAAGTTGCGTCAAATGTGTGACGATCGCGGACTTGATCCTTGGATTCAAGTTGATGGTGGTCTGAAACCAAGCAATACTTGGCAAGTTCTGGAAGTTGGTGCTAATGCGATCGTGGCTGGTTCGGCAGTATTTAATACTTCTGACTATGCCAAAGCGATTACTGATATTCGCAATAGCAAGCGTCCTGAATTAGTTACGGCATAATAATTCTCTAAGCTAGTAATTCTCTAAGCCAAAAACCTCCCATCGCGAGGTTTTTTGGCTATATGGCTATCGTATTGGTTTATTTGTAGAGAATGAGATTGTATCGTTTCTTTCTTTAAAGCGCGATCGCCTAAATCTCAACATCAAACAGCGATTTCTAGTAGTGGAAGCGGCAGGCGAGAATTCTAATCTTATCGTCTAGGACTTCATAAACTATTCGATGCTCTTGATCAATACGGCGTGACCAGCAACCAGACAAGTCATGCTTTAGTGCTTCGGGTTGTCCTGTACCTTCAAATGGATTACGTTGGACTTCACGAATCAGTTTGATAATTTTCAAGGCTTTTTTACGATCATTTTCAATCCACCAAGCCAAATCCTCAAAAGCATCTGCATCAAATTCCAAGTTTTTCACAGACTACTTCCAAAGAGATTCCATCTTGACGTTTTCTAGCTTTAATCAGCCTCTGTCTCATGGCTGGACTGCTGAGTAAATAAGTAGTTTCTCTCTCTGCCATTAGTTCTTGCCAGAAGACGATGGGAACAACTACGGATACAGTTTGTCCTTCTGAGTCGCAAATGTATTGTAATGCGTTTGTCATAGCAGTCAACATAACTTACTCAATTAATAGTAATTATACCTGATCGCCTAAATCTCAATATCAAAACAGCGATCGCCCTACAACTCTCACAACTCAAAGTTCGATGATCTAAAGATTTAGGCTAATATTAGGCAGCACATTAGGTCGTAAATTATGTCGAGTGTACAAGTAGAAGAGTTAAAGCCTTTACTAAAAGAAGTCTTATACGAATTGTTAATGCAAGAGCGTGGCTGGATTCTAGATTTATTTTATGAGGCTATGGAAGAGATTGCGATGGCTAAAGCTATCGCTGAGGGCAATGATAGTGAAAATGTGGGGCGCGATGAAATATTTGAGTTGTTTGAGCGATAATTATGCAGGTTGAGTTCCGTAAAACTTTTAAACAGGATTTGAAATCTCTCAAAGATGGCAAGGTTTTAAAGCGTGTTCAGCAGGTTGTTGAAGAGGTAGAAGGGGCAGAAGCTCTGTTGGAAATACGCAATATTAAGGTGCTTCAAGGATATGAAGGCTTTTATCGGATTCGAGTGGGTGATTATCGTGTTGGTCTATTTGTAGAGAAAGGGATCGTAGCGTTTGTTCGCGTTTTACATCGTAAGGAAGTATATCGTTATTTTCCTTAAACCTCGATCGCCTAAATCTCAACATCAACCAGCGATCGCATTTTCAACTCTCACTAAATCAAGGCGCGATCGCAATATTTACATCTTGCCTTTAGCTATAATATTTCTGCTTGTACTAGCAAATGGTTAATAATATGACTGTACGCGATCAGCTTATTCAAGAACTTACAGAAGTTCCAGATGAGTTAGTTAAGGTAATGTTAGATTTTTTGCATCGGGTGCAGACTACTCAGATACATCATCCTCTAGCAAGATTTGCTGGTATTTTGAGTGATGATGAGGCGGCTGATTTGCAGAAAGTGATTAAAGTGGATTGTCGTCAGGTGGATTTAAATGAGTGGTGAGATTTCCTTAGATACTTCCGTGGCGGTACGTTTTTTGAATGGTGATCCTGAAGTTATTTTAAGGGTTTTGGCTTTGCCAGAAATATATTTGTCGGCAATAGTGGCGGGAGAGCTATTGTTTGGAGCAGAAAATTCAACTCGTGCATTAAAAAATCTACCTCGCTACCTAGAGTTTATTGAGGCTTGTGTAGTTGTTCCTATTGAGAGAAGAACGGCTATTGTTTATGCAAAAACACGTTTGGCGTTGAAAAAGAAGGGAAAACCAATTCCGATGAATGATGTTTGGATTGCGGCGCATTGTTTGGAACGCGGTTGGGTTCTTGTAACTGATGATTCAGATTTTGATTATGTGGATGGTTTAGTTATGGAGCATTGGTAACGTAGATATCTTCACTTTTCCAACTCTCACTAAATCAAGGCGCGATCGCGTAAAATGTGACGACTGTTGACCGAAATAATCATGACCAACCAATCCAAAAATCAACTGTTCTACGGAGATAATCTCGAAGTTTTGCGCCGCCATATTAAGGATGAGTCGGTTGATTTGTGCTATATCGATCCGCCATTTAACTCGAAGCGTAACTATAACCAGATTTATAACAATGTTGGTAAGGAAGATCAGGCACAGGCGCAAGCGTTTATCGATACTTGGACTTGGGATGATATTGCGAATCAGGGTTTAGCGGAGATTCAAGAAAATTATTTGGGTCATTTTACTTCTCAAAGTATTGATCTAATTTCTGGTTTGGCGAAGGTATTAGGTAAGGGAAGTTTGCTGGCTTATCTCATTAGCATGACGTTACGAATTGCCGAGATTTATCGAGTTTTAAAACCTACTGGAAGTTTCTATTTGCATTGCGATCCAACTGCTTCTCATTATTTAAAGTTAGTTTTGGATGCAATTTTTTGCTCTCAAGGTGGAGATTTTCGTAATGAAATCGTGTGGCATTATTCGGGCTGGAATGCAAGACTAAAAGACTCATTCAGCCGTCGTCATGACGTTATACTCTTTTATGCTAAGACTAAAGACCAGTTGTTTAATTCCTACGCAATTGATTGGGGATCAGAAGATGAATATGCTCGACTAAGAAAGCAAAAAATTCACACTGACAACACGGGTAAAAGGTATGTTTTTTCTGACGCAGGAAAAGGGAAAAGGATAAGACGGTATTTAGAGGAAGCCGTAAGTTATGGTCAACCGATTGATGATGTTTGGGATGTTGATAAAATTAATAATTCATCGAAAGAACGTTTGGGCTATCCCACCCAAAAGCCCGAATCTCTTTTGGAAAGAATCATAAAAGCTTCTAGCAATGAAGGTGATGTAATTCTTGATGCCTATTGTGGTTGCGGTACAACTGTCGCAGTATCCCAACGCTTTAAGCGTCAATGGATTGGCATTGATATTACCTATCAAAGCATTAGCTTAATTCTCAAACGCTTAGAAGACTCTTTTGGCAAAGGCGTATTAGAAAACATCACTCTTAACGGCATTCCTAAAGACATGG